>JAATFC010000175.1 GCA_015655435.1 Chitinophagales bacterium
CGCGCCACTCGGTCCGTTCCTCGCAACGAAAGATGAAATTCGCGACCCAAACAATCTTCGCCTTTGGTTGAAACTCAATGGTAAGACTGTTCAGGACAGTTCGACCTCTGATTTTATATTCAATGTCCAATATGTCGTAAGTTATTTGAGCCAGTTCATGACCTTGTTGCCAGGAGATGTTATCTCGACTGGAACGCCGAGTGGTGTTGGATTGGGTATGAATCCACAAGTGTATCTCCAACCGGGCGATGAAGTGGAATTGGGTATTGAAGGATTGGGAACTTCGAAACAGAAAGTGGTCGCGTATGTCGCAAATAATTGATGCTCATCAACATTTTTGGAAATTCGATCCCGTACGTGATGCGTGGATTACGAAAGAGATGTCCGTGTTGCAAAAGGATTTTCTTCCAGATGAATTGAAACCTATATTGGACAAAGCTTGTGTGGATGGCTGTGTCGCTGTACAAGCGGATGAATCTGAACAGGAAAACGAATTTTTGCTAAGTCTTGCTAGAGACAATTTTTGGATAAAAGGGATTGTCGGATGGCTGAATTTTACTTCGGAAAATATGGGCTCAAGGTTGGAATATTATAGTCAGTTGCCAATCATAAAAGGTTTTCGTTATATCCTACAAGCCAATGTTAAAAGGGATTTGATGCTTTCAGAAACTTTTTTGCAAAACATAGGACTGTTGCAAAAAAGAAACTATACGTATGATATTTTAATATTTCCGGATCAATTGCAATACGCAGTCAAACTTGTCGAACAATTTCCCAAACAAAAATTCATATTGGACCATTTGGGAAAACCGGATTTGAAAACACAGGATTTGTCTGATTGGACTACCAATATCGAAAAACTTGCCCAATATGAAAACGTGTATTGCAAGATTTCTGGAATGGTGACAGAATCGGACTGGTCTAGTTGGAGAGATGCAGACTATCAATATGTATTGGATGTGGTTACAAAATCTTTTGACGTCAACCGTTTAATGTTTGGTTCAGATTGGCCGGTTTGCCAATTGGCTGCATCCTACAATGATGCAAAACGTATTGTGGATAAGTATTTCGAAGCTTTCCCGGAAGAAGATAGGAATAAGATTTTTGGCGGAAATGCTATTCAATTTTATGGACTATAAAAAAGTTCCTAACTTATAAAATCATCATTCAATATGGATTTAGGTTTAGAAGATAAAATCATTATAGTGTCAGGAGGTGCCAAAGGAATAGGAGCGGGCATCGTAAGAAGTCTGTCCAAAGAAGGCGCATTTCCGATTATAGTAGGACGGGGCGAACAAGACAATAAGACATTATTGGAACAATTACCCAAAGGCGATGAGGTTGTCGCAGAATTGTCCGACCCGTCCGCTTGCCAAAAAGTTATTGATACCATACTAGAAAAATATGGTCGCATTGACGGTATCGTCAATAACGCAGGACTTAATGATGGTGTGGGTTTGGAGAATGGAAGCTATGAAGGTTTTATAGAATCCTATCATAGAAATGTGGTACATTATTATTTGTTGGTACACTATGCGCTGCCAGCCTTGAAAAAATCCAAAGGCAGCATTGTCAATATATCTTCCAAAACTGCCGATACAGGACAGGGCAATACTTCGGGTTATGCGGCGGCAAACGGTGCGCGCAACGCATTGATTAGAGAATGGGCTGTAGAACTATTGAAATATGAAATCCGTGTCAATGCAGTAATTGTAGCTGAATGTATGACACCGCAATATGAAAAATGGATTCAAACTTTAACTAACCCAGAAGAAAAACTGAAATCAATTTCAGAAAAAATCCCTTTGGGTAAAAGAATGACCACTATCAATGAAATAGGAGACATGGTAACTTTTCTTTTGTCCGAAAAGTCAAGCCATACAACTGGTCAATTAATATATGTGGATGGAGGATATGTGCATCTGGACAGAGCATTGGCAAACGCTTAATGGGTGGACGATTGACAGTGGAAATCCACAATAACTCATAACTTATTTTTTATAATTTATATGGCTGTTTCTGTTTTAAAAGTAAGTCCGAAGGACAATGTATTGGTTGCTTTGCAAGATTTGAAAGCGGGAAGCAATGTAGTCTTTGAAGAGGAAAGCTATCAATTGCCTTTTTACGTACCTGCCAGACATAAATTTGTAATGGCGGATTTAAATGTTGGAGATTCAATTTATATGTACGGCGTGCTGGTTGGTAAAGCTAAACTGCCGATAGTGAAGGGCGGTATTATCACGACTGAAAATACGCAGCATGCAGCAGCTCCTTTTTCTATTGGTGAAAGAAAGCTGGATTGGCATAAACCCGATGTGAATGCTTTTACGGATAAGACATTTGACGGTTTTTACCGCAGCGATGGAAAAGTGGGAACTGCAAACTATTGGATAGTCGTACCACTTGTTTTTTGTCAAAATTATAATCTGGAAGTAATCAAAGAAGCATTAGAACAAGAACTAGGTTATACAAAACCCGGTGCGTGGAATTCGCAAGTGAAAAAACTAAAAGAACTGTACGAAAACGGAGCTAGCGTCGCATCTATATTGGACATGGATTTGTCTCCAAATAATAATCCGGAAAGAAGCAAACTTTTCCCAAATGTTGACGGAATTAAATTCCTCGAACATATTGGCGGTTGTGGTGGGACACGGGAAGATTCTGATAATCTGTGCGCGTTGTTGGCTGGTTACGTTACGCATCCAAACGTAGCAGGTGCAACAGTTTTGAGTCTTGGTTGCCAGCATGCACAGGTTAGTATTTTGCAAGAAGAAATAAAAAAACGCTCGCCTAATTTTGATAAACCTTTATATGTATTGGAACAACAAGCGTTCGGCAACAACGAACTATTATTGTCCGAAGCACTTAAGCAAACATTTGTCGGAATGATACAGGCTAACCAATACTCTAGAAAACCTGCGCCATTGAGCAAACTGTGTATTGGATTGGAATGTGGCGGTTCTGATGGTTTTTCGGGTATTTCCGCTAACCCTGTTTTGGGATATTTGTCCGACATATTGGTTCAGATAAATGGCTCTGTTATACTAGCAGAATTTCCCGAATTATGCGGAGTAGAGCAGGACTTGAGTGACCGTTGTATCGATATTCCCACCGCGCAACGTTTCTCACAACTGATGAAATCTTATAGTGACCGTGCGGAGGCTGTCGGCAGTGGATTTGATATGAATCCGTCTCCCGGAAATATAAAAGAAGGTCTGATTACGGATGCGATAAAATCTGCTGGAGCTGCTAAAAAAGGTGGAGCATCTCCAGTGACAGACGTATTGGACTATCCGGAAATAGTCACTCAACCCGGTTTGAATCTGCTGTGTACTCCTGGCAGTGATGTAGAGTCTACGACGGCTGAAGTTGCAGCCGGTGCTAATATTGTATTGTTTACAACAGGATTAGGTACCCCGACTGGCAATCCGATTGTACCGGTCGTAAAGATTTCAAGTAATACCAATCTGTATGAGAAGATGCACGATATTATCGACTTCAATACGGGCGATGTTATCGAAGGGAAAAAATCGGTTGCAGACAAGGCAACAGAGCTGTTGGATTACGTAATCGAAATAGCTAGTGGCAGACAACAAGTCGCTGCTGTTAGTCGTGGACAGGATGATTTTATTCCTTGGAAAAGAGGTGTGTCACTTTAATATTTAAAAAGGAACCAGATTTTTCTGGTTCCTTTTTTTCAAAGAATCAATATTAATAGTAGTTTAACCAAATTCAATTAACTGCTAACCAAATTCCTATTTAAAAATACTTTTTACAAGTTTTGCAACTTTTCTTTAAATGTTGCGTCTTTACTTTGAAACGATTAACAATATTAAAGTACTGTTAATTCGTTGTTTGACTATCTAATTAGTTTTACTTTTATTGTCATAAATACTCTTATAGATGGGACTATCAAAATGCTGCAGATATTTTGCTCTAACAAGTATGGTAATGTTCTGTATGGTTATTTTTGGATTCAATCGTTCTTATGGGCAATATCAAGTAAAAGGACAACTAACAGATAGTGCGGTCGGAAATATGTCCAATGCGGTTGTTGCGGCGTTGAGGGCGAAAGACTCTGTCATGATTAAATTTACACGTTCAGACAAAGAAGGAAACTTCAATCTCAATCTGAAAGATTCGGGTAAATATATTTTTCTGATTACCTATCCTAGCTATGGAGACCTAGTATTGGAACAGGACATTAATCAGTCCACATTTGATTTAGGTTCTCAGAAACTCGTGACGAAGGCTAAATTACTGGAAGAGGTTATTGTCAAGCAAACGGTAGCTGCGGTGCGGATGAAAGGTGATACTACCGAATTTACAGCTGATAGCTTCCATGTACAACCTAATGCAACTGTCGAGGATTTATTGAAACAGTTTCCAGGACTCCAAGTGGATAAAAACGGAAATATAAAGGCTCAGGGACAGACAGTGAAAAAGGTTCTAGTGGATGGTGAAGAATTTTTCGGGGATGACCCAACCCTAGTTACCAAAAACCTGAGGGCTGACATGGTAGATAAAGTCCAACTATATGACAAGGGGAGCGACCAAGCCGCATTTACGGGAATCGACGATGGCGTAAAAGAAAAAACACTCAATATAAAACTGAAAGAGGATAAGAAAAAAGGAATGTTCGGTAAGCTCGTCGCCGGAGGAGGTACGAACGGTTTTCATGAAAGTTCAGTAATGATTAACAAGTTTCAGAAGAAAGAAAAAATAGCTGCTTATGGGATTGTCGCCAATACCGGAAAAGTAGGTCTGAGCTGGCAGGAAAATGACCAATATTCTTCTAGTAGTATGGCAACGATGCTGGGTGATGATGGAACAATACAAAATTATTTTACGAGCGGTTCTGATGATAGTTGGAACGGGCAATATGATGACAGGGGTATTCCTTTGAGCCAAACAGCAGGATTGCATTACAACAATAAGTGGAAGGATGACAAACAATCGTTGAATGCCAACTATAAGATGGCGCAACTATCTGTTAATGGGAATGCCTCTACGAAGACTCAGATGAATCTGCCAACGACTGTTCAGTATAGCAATTCTCAGAATGATTTCAAAAATAGTTCTATGCGTAATAAGCTGGACGGTTCGTTTGATGTTGATATAGATACGAGCTTTTCAGTAAGTGTGAGAGGTTCTGGTCAGTTGAAGCATACTCAGACATTCAATAGTTATCTGGATACTACTTTTAGGCAGGATAATTCCTTGATGAACAGTAGTGACCGTGTCCTAAAAAATAATGGCGATAACAATACATTTTCAGCTTCTTTGATGATGAGGAAAAAGTTTAAGAAAAAGGGCAGGACGTTGACAGCGGTATTTATGGAAGATTTCACCAATATCAATTCTCGGGGAACGCTTTATTCTAACAACATAACGTACGACTCTCTGTCCCAGGTTACAAAAGATACATTGACCGATCAGGTAAAATCGAATCTGGTACGTACCAACAATATTAATATGAGAGTTGTGTACACAGAGCCAATTTCCAAAGTGTCTTCTTTATTTGTCAATTATGGATTGATAATCAACAATAGCCATTCGGACAAAAGATCTTACAATAAAGATGCGAATGGGGACTATAATTCGTTGGACAGTACTTATAGTAATGAGTACCAATATAACCAGACAACACATAAGGCTGGCATCGGTTATAACTTTTCCAAAAAGAAATTGAAATTCAATCTGGGAACCAATGTTATGGCTATACGTTACGATCAGACGGATGAGTTTACAGGTGTAAAACGAGGTAGGAATTTTCTTAACTGGAACCCCAATGCAAGACTGACATATAGTTTTACTTCCCAGCGTAATTTCAGATTTTATTATAGTGGTTATACCAATCAACCAAGTATTGATCAGTTGCAACCACTACCCAATAATAATGACAACTTCAATGTGTACACCGGAAATGCTAACTTAAAGCCGTCGTTTAGCAACAATTTCTCATTGGGCTTCAGTGATTACAAAATGCTGACAGATCGTGATTTCTATATTGGCATCAATGGCGGATCGACGCAAAACCAGATTACGACCAACGTTACTACCGATGCCACAACAGGGAAAAATACATATCAATATGTCAATGTCAATGGTAATGGACGTTTGAATGTATATACATATACATATTTTAAATCAAAAAAATGGAATCTGAATTATGGATTTTCTCCGGAATTTAGCTGGAACAAAAATGTGAATTTCTCCAACGGAGACAAAAATATATCCAATGCGTATTCGTATAATCTAGGACTGTTCGTTCGGAAATCCAAGGATAGTGTATACGAAGCCTATTTGAATGTAAGTCCTAACTATAACGTCAATAAGTCAAGTTTGCAAGAGGCGCTTAATAACAATTTCTTTGGCATGACCGTCAATCCAAACATTACACTTTTCGTTCCAAAACGATTTGAATTTCATGCGGATTTGGACTATATGTTTCAAGATAAGACGAAAACCTTTAGCCGGATTAGCAGAGGGCTCGTGAATGCCTATATTGCCCGAAAGTTTCTGCCTGGAGATAGATTAATGATAAAAATTGCGGGATTTGACTTGTTCAATAAGAATATTGGACAAAACCGTCAAATGGCCAACAATGTTATCACGCAGAGTTTGTACAACACGATCAGGCGTTATTTTCTGATATCGGCAACATGGAATTTTACATCTGGATTTTCAGCAAACAAATAATTGAAGTATGCAAAAGTTAACATTATTCGGTTTTCTATTTCTCCTGTCTGCATTGGGTAATATGTTGTCCGCACAAAAAACCGAGTTTCTAACAAAAGGTAAAATAATATTTGAGAAAAAGCTGAATGTATATGCACAGATGCAGCAAGTCCTAAAGGGGGAAGAGGGTTCTTGGGTTGACAATGTGAAGGATTATTTTAAAAAGAATAACGCCCAATTTCAGACAACGCAGTGGACGTTGTACTTTGACGGAAACAAAACTTCGTTTAAGAATGTGCCGGATGATGAAAACAAACAAAATATGTGGTTCGTTTATAATGATGAAGATAATGTCACCTATTCTGATTTTGAGAAGGATGAAAGTGTTCGGCTTCGGCACGTATACGAAGATTTCTTTTTAGTGACGGATAGTTGCCGAAAAATTAACTGGAAAATCACCAATGAAACTCGCGAAATTGCCGGTATAAATTGCCGGAGGGCAAATGCGGTCATCATGGATTCCATCTATGTAGTTGCGTTCTATGCCGACGATATCATTACACCTGGAGGCCCTGAGAGTTTCAATGGACTGCCAGGTATGATATTGGGAGTGGCATTGCCCTACGACCATGTTACCTGGTTTGCAACCAAGGTCACGACAGATTCCAATGTGGATAAGGAAATCGTAGCTCCGTCAAAAGGTAAAAAGCTTTCCAATAAAGGTTATGTGGAGACATTGGAACCTGCCATGAAAACGTGGGGAAACAGGGGCAAAAACATTATCAAAGTGACTCAGTTTTAACGTGCGATTTCCAATAAAGGTAAAATCCGCTGTATGGGCAATCCCATAACGTTGTAAAAATCACCTTTTATTTCTTTGATGGCAACTGCACCAATCCATTCCTGTATAGCGTAAGCTCCGGCTTTGTCGTAAGGTGCATATTTGTCAACATAATATGCAATCTGCTCTTCGGATAAAGGATTAAAACTTACGTAAGTTGTTTCGGAAAACTGTGTTGTTTTTTCGGGAGAGTACAATACAACACCTGTAACGACGCGATGTTCTCGACCGGATAGAAACTTCAGTGTTTCGATTGCAGCATCTCTGTCGGCAGGTTTACCTACGATTTTTCCGTCTAGTTCCACTATAGTGTCAGCCGCTAATATGGTGCGGTTTTCCAATGAGAATCTTTCCTTGACTGCGTGCATTTTGCCAAGGGCGATAGCAACAGGTATTTCTTCTATGGATAATTGATTGTCCACTGCTTCGTCCGTATCGACTACAAAGATTTCGTAAGGAAGGTCAGCCAGTTCGCATATTCTTTTTCGGCGCGGAGATTTGGATGCCAATATAATAGGATTGTTACTGTCAATCATTTTTCAAAAAATTTAAAAGTGAATTAATAACATCGTCAGGATTCCTGCGAGCATTACCCATTTGACCTGAGAGCGTACGCGTTGGTACCTGTCCGGTGTTTTGGCTAAAACAAAGCCTTTTACAATATTTAAAAACGGTAAAATTACACATATTAGGCAATATGATGCAGGAAGCCATCTGCGTGATATCAATAGGTAAAAAAAGAGGCTGCCCAATAATCCAATCATTACCGACATCCATACGAACACGAAAATTCTGGAGGCATTCATGCCCCATACTATTGGCATTGTACTGTATTTCATTTTTCGGTCGATATCAATGTCTTCCAAATCCTTTATGGCTTCGCGTATCAACGAAATGATGAATGCAAATCCGCCGTACAATAAAGTCAGTCTTGTGATGCGTGCCAAGTCAATTGTGTGCGGTGCGCTGACAATATGGGAAGTGTTGATCCATGTACAAGACCAGATAGTCCAAGCTGTCAATAAGGATATCAAAACGTTGCCCGCCAGCGGCTTCTTTTTCAGTGAAACGGAATACAAAAACAGTAAAAAGGTACAGCCAAAATTGATAGGCCCCAATAGGAGTGTGGAAGCGGTAAAGTCAAGATAAAACCCAACGCCAACGCCTATTGCAGAGAGCGTGCTGTGACAAGCGATAGCCCAATGCCGATGAATTATTTTTCCGATAATGACCGTGTTCGGACGGTTCATAAGGTCACGGTTTGCATCGAAATAATCGTTGATGATATAGCCGCCTGCCGTAATCAATATAGTGCTCAATATGAACAGTATGCTTTTCTGTACATCCAACGTCGGTACTATATGTTCCTGTTGGAGTATAGGGTTGAGTACGCAATAGATGAACAAAGATTGCGTAAGCCCAATAAACAAAAGATTGGGCCACCTGATTAGTCGAAAAAATGCCGTAAATCTATTCAAATCTTCAGATTTATGATTTTAGATTTATGAATGAGGAATGGGCGTAATTGCTTCGTTTGATGTTTGTATTTTCCTGTTATAATTGTCTTATCAATAGTCCCATTTGTTTTGGGCACTTAATATTTTCTTGATGATGTGACGGGCAACACCTCTGCCACCTTCGACGGGAATGATATAGTCCACTCTTTCTTTTACTTCTTCCACCGCATCCATTGGACAGCAGGAAAGTCCGACAATTTTTAAACATTCCAGGTCAGGAATATCGTCGCCGGTGTAGACGACTTCATCCAAGGTACAATTGAGTTCCAGCAAAACTTTGTTGAGTAGTTCGATTTTGTTTTTGGCATTGATGTAGACATGCTGCACGCCCAATAGGCGCAGTCTTGTTTCTGATTCAGGAGAGTTACCTTTTGAAATGACAACAATCTGATAACCCTTCTTCACCGCGTCCTGTATGCCAAATCCGTCTTTTACGTTCATCGTCCGCATCTGCGTGCCGTCCGGCAATAGCCCAACTCCTCCGTCTGTCAATACGCCGTCAATATCAAATGCAAACACTTTTATCTTTTCCAAAGCTTCCAAACTTGTCTTGTTCATCGGCTAAAGATAATAAATGAAATCGTTTTTGCTAAATGGTAGTATGAAGAAGGCAAAAGTCAGAGGATGAATGGTATTGGGTAAAGCAATATCAGATTTTGTTTTTTATATTGATTGTCTATGTTTTTTCTATTGTGAAATTTAGGTTAAGTATTTACCTAAAAATAGAAAAGGAAATTGTTGTCAATCATTAATAGCGAGAATAGTGAAAGAAAAATACTCGTAAAAAACTTCTCTTTGGTGTGCAACTTTTTTAGTAACTCTCACTCTTTCTTAAAGAATGTTGTAACCTTTTTTTGAATCTATCGTTCCAATAGGTAACCGTACAGAAAAAGAATTCCATTTTAAAGATTGTCCGTTCATACTTGTTATCGTCCGTTCGTCTATTATGGATAGTACTATGTAAAAAAAAGTACCTTATTTTGTATCGATGATTTAGAAAATCGTTCAAGAACAAACAATGAAAAAATTATTATTTACGCTATTTGTTTTACTAAATATAAGCTTGGTGCGGTTGCATGCTCAGACTATACAAGGGCATGTGTCCGGCAATGGACACGCGGTCGGGAATGCTTCTGTCAATCTATTGAAAGCCAAGGATTCTAGTTTGGTAAAAGCTGTGTTGTCCAATGACAGCGGGCGTTTCGTGTTTCAATATGGAAAAGAAGGAGATTATCTGATACAGGTACAAGCGGTCGGATATGACAACTACTACGCGCAACCATTTTCCTACAAAAAAGAAAGTGTAACCCTGCCGGAAGTCTTATTGACGGAAAAACAAAAAGACATGAATGCTGTGGTCGTGTCCACACAAAAGCCATTCATACAGCAGCAGATAGACAAAACCATTGTCAATATCGCCAGTAGCGTGACTGCGGTCGGAAGCAATGTTTGGGAAGTATTGGACAAGGTGCCGGGTGTGATCGTGGACAATAGCAACAATGCAGTCAGCCTGCAAGGAAAGAGCGGCGTCATGATTTATATTGACGGAAAACCGACCTATCTGTCCGGTGACCAGTTGGCCAATCTATTGAAGGGAATGGATGCGGGCAATATCCAAAATATAGAAGTGATGACACATCCGCCTGCCCAATATGACGCGGCTGGAAATGCCGGTATCATCAATATCGTGACGAAGAAAAACAAGGTAAAAGGATTTAACGGTAGTCTGACCGCAGGTTACGGTCAAGGTCGTTTCCCCAGACAGAACCATAACGGTACTTTCAACTATAGGAACGGGAAATTCAACGTATTTGGAAATCTGGGGTACTATAAAGGTATTGGTTGGAATGGCAATCAAATCTCAAGAGAATTTGCGGCATCGGCCGTTGTCCCAACGCCTATAACTAGTGTGCAAGATGCGTATCATAGAAACAAATGGGAAGGCTACAGTTACAAAATAGGAGTGGACTACTATCTAGACTCTAGCAATACGATAGGCGTTGCGGTTAATGGTGAAATCAATCCCAATAGTAGCATCGGAAACAATGTGACCAATTTCTCTAGTTTGTCCAAATTGGACAGTGTGGTTACTACAGGCAATACGGAAGGTTCTAGATGGACAAGTATTACGTATGATGTCAACTACAAACATGATTTTAAAAAAGAAGGTTCGTATATCATGGCTGATTTTACGTATGCAAAATTCAACAACAAATCGCTTCAGGACTATGATACCAGAAAATATGATGCAGCAGGCAATCTTTTGCAAAACAGTGGATTGAATCCATTTCTCAGACAGGGAAATCTGCCTTCTCTGATTGAAATAAAAACAGGTAAACTGGACTATGTATTGCCTCTCTCAGGAAATGCCAAGTTAAGTGCAGGATGGAAATCAAGTTTTGTGGTTTCTGACAACAATGCGCAATATTTCAACTGGATTAACAATGGCTGGTATACGGACTCCAGCGTAACCAACCATTTCAAATACAAGGAAAATGTCAATGCGGGCTATCTAAATTTCAACAAGGAATTTTCCAAAGGATGGTCGATACAGTTGGGATTGCGCGGTGAGCAAACGGTTTCCAATGGTCATCAATATGTAGGAGACTCTACTGTAAAACGCAATTATTTCCAATTGTTCCCAACCATATTCATGCAAAAGAAAATCGGAGAAAACAACACTTATGGATTGACGTACAACAGACGTATCATGCGCCCGGACTATGAGGATTTAAATCCGTTTGTGTACTATCTTGACCCGTACACATATAGTCAGGGCAATCCGTTTCTGCAACCGCAGATTGCCAATTCGGTAGAGGCTTCCTACGCTTTCAAGAGTTTGGTGGTTGCATCGTTGAACTATACGCATACATCGAAGGTCATGACGGACCTTTTGAAACAGGACGATGCGACGAGGGTGACTTATCAGACGAAAGACAATCTTGGAACAACCGACAATATAACGTTGAATGTTTCTTTGAATATTCCCGTGACCAAATGGTGGACAAGCAACAACAACCTGAGCGCATGGCGCAATATCATCGACGGAATGTACGAGAACGAACCTGTAAGATTCAGGAAGAACACCTTCTCTTACAACGCGACCAATACGTTCACATTGCCAAAAGGATTCAAGGCGGAATTAAGCGGCTCTTACCATTCTCCGCTGATCTGGGGACTATTCCAGATAGGCAGCCAATACCAAGTCAATTTTGGTATTCAGAAAAATGTATTGAAGGACAACGCGACTATAAAAGTGAATGTCAACGATATATTCCGTACCAATAGGTCGCTTGTCAACATACTATATGGCAATATCGACGCCTATGTGAGCAATAGATGGGATTCACGTCGTTTGAACGTTTCATTCACTTGGAGGTTCAAAAAAGGAGCGAGCGTCAAGGCACGCAGCCACGATGGAAGTGGTGCTGACGAAGAACAAAGTAGGATCAAGTCCAAATAAAAATTTTCTCATGTGTTAATAGGTCGCCGGTTTCTACCGGGGGCCTTTTTCATTGACCTAAATTAACAAAAAAATCTCATTCGTTTCATTTTAAAATCTCATGGAGTGTATATGTTTGCTCCGCGATAGCAAAAACGAATCAACCGTTTTCTATTTATAAGTCCAGGTCTTCATCTCTCGGGGCGAAGACCTGGCACTATTTATACGATTGCCTGCCCGATATTCCTGTGGCGATAATTTCTTATGTCTAAATCATTTTCCTATATCCAGTAATTCATTACGCATTTAATATTTCCTTACTATTCTAGGGGATTTCTCCCTAACGGTCGAAATGACGATAATTATTAGAGAAACATTCAAAAAAATGAACGTCATTTCGAGTAAGGTACGAGCGAGAAATCTCCTATGTTTTTAGCCCCTTTTCTTTCCAGTGCATAACGAGTATCAAGTATATAAAAAAACAACAAAGTCACTAAGAAGGAATAATCTTAATCAGCCATTTACGAAATGAGGAAAAATCTTGTGCGGGATTTTCTCCCGATTTCGTAACAGTCGGAAAGAATCGGGCTTATATATTTGCACTGTGTTCATAAGAAGTGAGAAAAGTATCTTTAATAAAGTCCGGGCCTTTCTAGGTCCGGCACTATTTTAAGGATATCCCAACAACCAGAAAACCCAGAATCAACCACAAATCCGTATTTTTATTCAAATAACCAGACATGGCAGATTTTTTCGTGATTTTTATATTGGCTGTTTTTGTGGGAATCGCTTATCTGATTACACTATTTTTCAAACGGTTTACCAAGAGCAGCAAATACGCAAAAGCATTGAATATCCTTATTTTTATTGTGGCGTTTGCCATCATCTTATTGGTTGCGTTTATCATATTTATCAATACGATTACGATTAGAAGGTAGCGTGGACAAGGCTTTTCTCCTTGCAATGATTCCGATGGCAATTCCTATATTGACAATCATCGAAAGCCATACATCCATACCGTAAAAAAGATGATAGGGCATTCCGCTTTTCTCGTAAAACAAGTTTTTGACAAGACGAAACGTAAGTGCAGTTGTCGTGATGGCATAACTTAATACCATAAAGTTTTTATGCTTTAATATCTCCTTTTTTTTGATGGAAATAATGGCTGCGATAGTAAAATATGCCCATAGAAAATCCTGTACGACAAAACCAATCTGTCCCAATATGCCACCATTGGAAAAAATACCCAAGACAAGGCAAGCGGGAACGTTGATGACTAATGTACTGTAAACATAGACCTTCCCAATAAATCGATGAATCGTCGGTTGCTCCAATAAAAGCCTATTGGAAAACTGTGTCAATCCTGCCAATAGGCAAAGCGAAACAGAGAATACATGGATATAAAAAAATACGCGCCAATATGGGTTGTGAACAATGTCCTGTTTGAATTGTAGAAATCCAACGTCCGTTTTGAATGAAGTATATAGTCGTATGGTATTGAGCATCAATAAGCCGAAAACGAACAGGCTTACGATGGCAATCACTTTTACGATATTTCTTGTAGTGGCGTTCATTTCAAGGCGAGCTTCAGGAGTTCGTTTGTCGTTTTCCAATTGCGTGTCGTGGCTGTAATTTTAAGTTTGTTTTCCAGAAAACTGTTGCTGAGTTTGGTATTGCCATAACCGTTTGGACAATAAAGATATACGCAATTGGAAGAAAAATGTACACTTTCCTTTTCCTGTCGTTTGGCTTCTATTTCCTGTAAGTCAATGTTTTTGGGCGGTTCGGATAAGAATGTGACATGCAGATGATTAACTTCTTTTTCTTTGTCCAATAAGAACGGATTTTGTTCGATGATTGTTTGTAATTGTTCTGTGGTCAATACGATTACTGGAACTTCAAATCCAAAATCGTTTAAGATTTGTTGGGAAATCTGATTCGCTAATTTTTTAGTATCTGTTTTCCTGCCGGAGAAAATAACATTGCCGCTTTGGACGTAGGTTTTTATCTTTTCCAATCCCATATTTTCATACATCTTTTTCAAAACGTCCATTTTGATTAGCTTGTGTCCGCTAACGTTGATGCCTCTGAGGATAGAGATATAGGTTGCCATGTTGTTCTTGTTCAATATCAAAGCAATGGAAAATAGGAACTTTCAGTCTTTTTCGTTTGTAAATATAACTTTAGTTTTGTGTTTCATTTAAAATAGAACTTATGCCATCATTTGATATTGCGAGCAAAGTCGATACGCAGACTTTGGACAATGCCATAAATACCGTGAGAAAAGAAATCGCCGGACGCTACGATTTCAAGGGAAGCCCCGTTGAGATTGATTTAGACAAAAAAGAGTTTCTTATAAAGTTGTCCGTTGACAGCGAGATGAAGATGAAGCAGTTGATAGATGTCATCATCAGCCGTTCCATGAAACAAGGTATTGACGCAGGCGCTTTCAACTTTGAAAAAGACGCTTACCCAAGTGGAAAAGTCATCAAAAAAGAAATCCCCGTAAAAAGCGGACTGGCACAGGATGATGCCAAAAAAATCGTGAAGATAATCAAGGAAAGCAAGGCGAAAGTGCAGGCTGCCATCATGGACGATATCGTACGTGTTACCGGCAAAAAGATTGATGACTTGCAGGAAGTAATTGCCTTATTAAAAAGCTCGGATTTGAATATACCATTGCAGTTCGTCAATATGAAATCCTAGTGAAACCTGCACCGAAAACCAATGCGATGCGTATGATCGACAAGCAAAAGATAGCTTATCGAGAGCATGTGTATGCCATTGATGACGGTCTTATTGACGGAAATTCCGTTTACAAAAAACTCGGATTGGAAGCAGATTCTTTCTTTAAAACCTTGGTGGCAAAGGGAAAAGATAAGCAAATATTTGTGTTTGTCATTCCCGTATTGAAAGAACTGGACCTGAAAAAAGCTGCCAAGTCCGTTGGCGAGAAAAGCGTTGAGATGTTGCACGTAAAGGAACTGCTTCCCACAACAGGTTATATTCGTGGCGGTTGCAGTCCAATAGGCATGAAGAAAATGTTTGCAACAGTATTTGACAATAGTATGCAGAACCTTGAGGAAATATTTGTCAGTGGCGGACGGCAAGGTCTGTTGATGAGCCTTGCACCAAAAGATTTATTGAAAGTAACGGATGGCAAAATGGATGATATTGTAGTTTAACGATGAATAGTGAATAAGACAATATATTGAAGATGTTTTGAAAAACTGCGAAACCATAAGTTTTGCAGTTTTGTTTTTACGGAAGTATCTATAGTCTTACAATAAAATCATAAATCGTCTTTCTGAAATCACAAATCGCCGTAACTTTAATGTATGGCAGGAAATAGATTTTACAAATTTACACCCAACGAAAACGGAAAGACAAAGTTCGAGCAGATGCTGGATATTTTCATGCAGATGCTCAACTATACGAGTGGCGACGCTGGAGAAGCTCTACAATGGCTCAACGAGCTGGACAAGCAGTACAAAATCACGAACGACGATTATGGAATGGGCGATTTCATCCAGGACTTGAAGGACAATGGTTACATAAAAGACGACCCGGACGGCGACATGCCGATATTGACCAAAAAGTCCGAACAGACTATTCGGAAACGTAGCTTGGAAGAGATCTTCGGTAAGTTGAAAAAGTCTAAACAAGGCAACCATCATACTTTTCGTTCGGGTAATGGCGAGGATGTCAATCCAGATTTGCGGGCGTTTCAGTTTGGAGACAAGCTCGAACAGATTGATTTTACGGAAAGTATCCGCGCGGCGCAGATTAACCACGGCATTGAACAGTTCAAAATGGGAGAGGAGGACTTGCGCATCCACGATACGGATTTCAAGGCGCAGACATCCACTGTATTGATGATTGACATTTCGCACTCCATGATTTTGTATGGCGAGGACAGGATTACGCCAGCCAAAAAAGTAGCGATGGCATTGAGTGAACTGATTACGACCCGCTACCCAAAAGATACGTTGGACATTGTGGTATTTGGCAATGACGCATGGACGGTGGAGATGAAGGATTTGCCTTATTTGCAAGTTGGCCCTTACCATACCAATACGGTTGCTGGATTGCAGTTGGCAATGGAAATCTTGCGTAAAAGAAAAAACAGTAACAAACAGATTTTCATGATTACCGATGGCAAACCTACCTGCTTGAAAATCGGTGGTCGATACTATAAAAACAGTTTCGGTTTGGACAGGAAAGTCGTAAACCGCTGTCTCAATCTTGCCACTCAATGCAAGAAATTGCATATTCCTATTACAACGTTCATGATTGCCTCCGACCCTTACCTGCAAAAGTTCGTCACGGAGTTTACGGAAACCAATAACGGCAAGGCTTTCTTTGCATCATTGGATAATCTGGGTGAGTTTATTTTCCGTGATTTCGAAAGTGGGAAAAGGAAGGTTATGAGATAGGAAGATATAGTTTTTCATTGTTGGATATGACATCATCTGCAATGAAATTATTTATCGTCACTCAAACAGCTCCTGTTTGGTATAGCCTTTTGTATTGGGAACAAATGTATCGGCAGGAGCTACTGTTTCTTTGAACGATACTAAAGTGGCTTTTTGTATCAGTTGATTGTTTTTGTTAAAAGTTTGTTTTTCTAATATAAACCCTAGAATACCTTGTATAGTTGTTGCGTTTTTTTCGGTTTGAGGTGTTAATTCTTCTGTATAAAATATTTTTTCATAAGAATTGCCATTATAGTAAACTTTTGCTGCTTTGCATTTAAATCCTTGTATTGTTTTTTGTTCCGGTAATGCTTCAAATTTTTGAATGGCAGTGGGAGATTTCTTTTTCCATAGAGACGGTGTATAGGTATAGTAAGATGATTCTCCACCGCCTGATTGCAAACTAGTAATTGTATTATTTTTCCCGTTAAAATAGGTTTCCACGCTTCCATCGTCATACCATGAATCGATACGGAGCATATCCGATGCATAGTAGTATTTAAGATGACTATGCATATTAAAACTTGAGTCTGATGCGTCAAGTGTGGTCACATCATATTCAACAATGGCGTTCCCAATAGATTTCTGCGCTTTGGACGTATTAATTATAGAAGTAATTAGGAAGATTATAAGGAACGACGATAGTTTAAGCTTCATGGTTTGTTTTTATGGATAGAAGTAGATGTAAGAATATGTATTGGTTATCTACTTCAAAAATTATCAAAAAACATTCCAATTTTAGTTCTAATGTCCTTTGAAGAAATCCACCATCACGATCAATGCATTTTCAGAATGCATACGCTCACCGTTTTCAAGCGAACCTTGCATTGCCACTACTGCTCGTTTGCGCATGTTCATTTCATAAGCGGAGATTGCTTCAAGCAAAGTATTGTATTTATCTGAGGTCAGATGCTCGCTCAGTTCCAGTGCATCGAGCATCGCCATATTGGCACCTTCTCCTGCAAAAGGCGGCATTATGTGTGCCGCATCGCCAAGCATTGTAACATTGGGCAGTGTTTCCCATGTTTGGTCTAACGGCATGCAATAAATGGGGCGAGGTATGAAAGGAGTTGTCGAATTTTCGAACAATTCATTCCATATGCTACTCCAACCGGCATATTCTTTTTTGAACCATTCCAACAATTGTTTTTTATCCGAATAGTCCAGTCCGTTATTGGTAGCCCAACTCTCATCCACTTTCAGGCTAGCATAAAAGCCGAAATTGTCATGCCCTTTTTGTCCGCCCAATATACATTTTGAATGACCGAATGCCATGACTTTCCCTCCGTTGAGCAATGCGTCAATGTGTGGTATTTTTTCTTTCGGATTGGTGATGTAGCCCTCCAGCATCGTTATGCCAGAATAGAATGGTCGACTGTCCGTAATGTATGGACGGATTTTGGAGTTGGCACCATCGGCGGCGACTACGATGTCAGCGTAGGCAGAGATTCCGCTTTTGAAATGTAACAGCCATCCATCACCTTGTTTTTCCATAGATGAAAAGTAGCTATCCCAAACGACAGTTTCCGGTTGTAGGGACTCCAACAATATTTTACGCAGTGCGCCGCGCTCTATTTCCGGACGGAAATGCTCTTGCCCAAAATCTTCCGCAGGTTTGCCCTCATGGTCGCTGAACGATATTTCTCCGAGTTCGTTGACTATAACTGTTTTGTCTGCTCCAGGGAGAAAGTTTTGTTTGAATTCGGTAAATAGTTCCGCTTTTCTGATGGCTGCCTGCCCAGAATCGTCATGCAAGTCCAATAGCGAGCCCTGCACGCGGGCATCTTTGTTTAGGTCTCTTTCGTACACTTTTACGTTAACACCTTTTAATTGTAAAAGTCTAGCCAATGTTAGTCCGCCGGGTCCGCCGCCCACTATAGCGACTGTCTTATTTTGTAGTAGCATAATTTTTTAAATTTTATGCTGCAAAACTATTGTCGTTTTAAAACGGATAATAGTACAAATCGGTCGTTTTTGTTTCTGGACAATTCTTTTGGGACTACGCCTGAAAATTTTTTTATTTCTCGGATGAAATGCGTTTGGTCGGTGAAATCCAGTTCTGGAAAGAGTTTGCCTTTCGCAATATGGTCTAGCGATGCCCTAAATCGCATAATGTCGCAATAGGACTTGAGCGAAAGCCCAAACTGTTGGTTGAAATAGCGATTAATCTGTCTGCTGCTCCAAAATGATTTTTCAGAAAGCTCTTTTACGCTTTTTTCGCCGTTGGATTCATAGATTAATTCGAATAGTTTGCGTTTCCTTTCGTCAATTTCCTTAGGTAAAAGCTGCTTTATTTTTTGTGTTGCTTTTTGACAGAATGAGTCAAAATTCTTAAAGTCATTTTCGTTGAAATCCCAAAAGTCATTGGACAAATATTTTCCACTGTTGAGTATGTCTGAAATACTTTCTCCAAAAAAATATTCGACAGCGAGCAATCTGAAACTGATAGCAAAAATCAAACTATGGGCTGCTATTACGGCTTGCTCGTGTGGCTGTGATCCGATGCCCAATAGTACGATACCAAAAGGTTGCGAATCTGATTTGGACAAAAACAGGTCAATACGTCCGTCTGGCAATCCAATGGTTTCCATGTCGTTTTCGGATGGATTGTGAAGCATCCAAAAACTCTCCACAAAATCGTCTAGCGACTTGTCTGGTTTTACGGATTTGAAAAATAAATCATCGACCATTATGCCTGCTACGTAGTGTTTTTTTATATTTAAATGTTTATAGTTTATTTGTTGTTCAACTATAATTTATTCGGAATCATTCGGTTCCCAAAGTTCAATTTTGTTTCCTTCAATATCCATGATATGAACGAACTTCCCGTAGTCAAAAGATTCTATTTCGTCTAGGATAGTTACGCCTTCTTTTTTGAGTTCTTCCACAAGATTTTCCAGATTTTCCACTCTATAGTTAATCATAAAATCTCTGGAGGACGGTTCAAAATATTTCGAGTTCTCGTTAAATGGACTCCATTGAGTAGAACCTTTTTTAGTAGTGTCTTCGATGTCTCTCCATTCAAAGTTTGCACCATATTGGTTAGTGTCCAATCCCAAATGAGTTTGATACCATTCTCTTACTTTTTGAGGTTCTTTGCATTTGAAAAAGATACCACCAATTCCCGTTACTTTTTTCATATGACGATTTAATAGTGTTTTGAATTGTAATTTTGAAATGAAAATCTGAGAAGAACGCACAAGTCTTACAACTAATATTATTTTTTGTACTCTTGCATTTTTTCTGTCAATAAACTATACAAACTATTAAAATCTGTTTGAAGTGAATTAGAAGATATGCTGATTGGTGAACCATAATTTTTATAATTCACTTCCATTATTTTTCTTTTTAATGGATTTGTTACTCTCTCAATATAGATTTGTGGATTAGATACTATGAACATTAGAAATTTCTGATTCATTACCTGGGAAATTTTGATTTCTTCGATATCAGACCATGGTACTAATCCTACAGAAACACCACTCGAATTATCAACAATTCCTTGTTGATTTATGACAAGTCCGGGTTTGCTATCTAAATATTTTCGCAAAGAAACAATTGCAGTAAAACTAAAAAATAAGATAGATGCCAGCCCGACAATAGAAAGTAATATGCGGTTATTCAAAATGGGATTATCTGATTTTGGTGGATTGACTAATAGCCAAAATCCAATTACAATCAAGACTAACGAACCAACAAAAGCTATGATGTTTTTCTTCTTGCTAAGAGGAATCTCAATTGGAGAATTAGTCGTCATATGTTCTTGTATTATTCTTTTTATCCTGCTTTCTTTATTTCTTCCCAAATACATTGCCGACTTCATCTGCATCTTTCTGGGAATAGTTGGATGCTTTTTTCAGTACAGTTTTGAAATAGTCTATTTCTTCCGGAGTGCCGGGACAGCCGGAGTTGTCGCCATTGACACCAGTCAGGTCCTCGTCCGCTCCTTTGAGTCTGCTGTTGGCAAGTTGTTTTCCGTCTTTCCCCAATACTACCCAGTAAGGAATTCCTGTGTCGTCGCCTCCGCCATATTGAGCGAAAACGTCCATACCTCCGGGGTTTTCATCTTTTTTACGAGCTGCATTATGTTCCAATATGGTGATGTGTGTCAATACAAAATGCTTGTCGAATGTTTTGGAAAGACTGCTCTTGGTCAACAGCGAATCCATCCGGTGGCACCATCCGCACCATGACGCATGAAAAATCAGGAAAACTTGTTTGTTCTCTTTCGCCGCTTTTTCTGTTGCTTCTTTTAAGACAGTTTCAGCAGAGGGCGCATTTTGCGCAAATCCTTTTCCTGTAATGACTAAGATGAAAAATCCTAGTAGTAAATATTTTTTTAGTTGCATAGTTGTATTATTTTGAAGATAAAGATAGGGTTTATTTTATCCTTTTTAGTTAAGGGAAAATCGGACTAATTGTAGTAGGATTATAGACTTGTCGAGTGAAAATTCAAAGCACGGTTTATAATTAAAAACGTGGTGCATATATACGCACCACGTTCTCATGTGTTAAGCTGCTATTGAAAAAAGTTATAAGTCATACCTCAACGTAACGCCATAAGTTCTTGGGTCACCCAATACAGCTCCATATTGTCCGGCGTTGCCGCCAGCCACTAGGAATTGTTCGTAGTAGTTTTTGTTGAGGATGTTACGTCCCCATACGAAAATGCTTGCGCCCTTATTGGCACGGAAACCAATACGTGCATTGAAAAGTGCGTAGCCTGGAATATTGAGATATTGGGATGGGGTAGGACTGGACGAAAATCCAGTACGGGCAGATGATTCAACCGCAATAAAGAATTTCCCTTCTGTGCCGAAAAGTTGCCCTCCATTGGTTGTGGCTTCCCCACCAAGCGAACCAGACCATTTGGAAATACCGGGCAGACGAGACCCCGAAATATCCTTGAAATAGATAGAGTTGCCTGCGGCATCTTTCAATCCGGTTTCTTCCAAGGACAGCGGAGCATTGTCAAATTTGACATATTTTCCATCTGTATAGGAAAGTGCTCCATAAACTGAGACGTTGTGAAAACGGGCATTTCCTTCCAGTTCCGCACCGCGTACACGTACTTTTTCCGCATTGGCAAGATAACCTCTGTTCACGCCGATTTCAGGAGATTGCACAGTCGTTTGATAGTCTTTTATTTCCGTATTGAAAACCGTGACGTTTAAGGTGCTGTTTAATGTTGGGGAAGTTTTAATACCAAGTTCGTAATGATGTACTTTTTCCGGTTTGACTCTTGCGAGGTCAAGTAAAGGTTGTCCATCAGAACCTGTAGGAAGACCGCCTACATTGACTCCCAATGGTTTGTAACTTGTAGCAACAGTTGCAAAAGTATTAATTCTGTTATTGGCTCTGTAGCTAAAAGTCAACTGACCTGAAAAATTGCTTTCGTGCGCATTGAAAGCGAATGCCTGGTTGCTATAAACGCTTTTTTTCAAAGAATCCAATATATGCCAAACTGCGTCAGTGACACCTAGGTCTGATTGCGTCTGTCCACCATAAGTGGTGCGGCTATATGTTACGTCTTTTTTGTCGTAGTTGTAACGTAAGCCCGGCTGTATATGAAATTTGTCGGTCACAGCCCAGTCTATATTGGTAAATACCGCTGCGCTGAGGGATTTTATTTTGTTATAAGTACTGATTCCGTAGCCGTTGACGAGGTCTTTGTATTGGCTCCAATACGCATTTGCCCCGGTAGCGGATTGCTGTGCAAAACGCCAATAGTCAGCACCTACTTCTTCCTTTTGGACAGGGTCAGACCTTAGGTTTTGTGCAAGGAAAAACGTACCGATGACACCGCTTACTTTGGATGAAATGTTTCCAGCGTAGCGGAGTTCCTGTGAGTATTGGTCGTGTTTGGAATTGCCTTGCGATTTGGTCAGACTAGCTAAACCTGTATAGTCGCGGTCGTTGGAAGGATTCCATTTCCAATAACGCCAAGCTGTAGTGGAAGTAAGTGTTCCTGAGCCAATTTTTGCATCTACGTTGACGGAAAGTCCACCTAGATTGTTATCAGCACGAGCGGCTGTGTTTTGGTCGATTTTTCGGTCAAATGGATTGGTGGATACGGGCGTATAATTAAGGTCTTTTATAATACTGCTGAACTGGCGAAAAGAAGAACGCAACGTAGGTACAACACCTCCCAATACAAGTGCGTAACCGTTTGGACGTTGGCGTGTAACATCGCCAATCAGCGTGATTTTGGTTTTTTCGGTTGGGGTGTACAACAATTGTCCTCTTATGCCAAGATTGTTAAGCGTATTGACGGAAGATTCTGTTCGGGTATTGTATAATGTTCCGTTGCGTTGTGTACCCGAAAAAGAAATACGACCAGCCAATTTGCTCGCAAGAGCACCGGAAACGGTCGCTTTAGCCTGTACGTAGTTGTAATTTCCGTAGCTTATCTCCGCGCGCGCATCGGGTTTGAATGAAGCGGGTGACGATGTAATATTGAATGCTCCTGCGGTCGTGTTTTTTCCAAACAAAGTTCCCTGTGGGCCACGAAGAACCTCGATGCGCTCAATATCTATAAAGTCGATACAGGTC
>JAATFC010000274.1 GCA_015655435.1 Chitinophagales bacterium
AGTTATGAATTATGAATTATTTTTTAAGCGTTTTGCTTTTCTAGTTTCTAAGGATTTTCCCAGTGTTTAGCAAACTCTGAATGCGTTCCAGTGATTTCTTTTCCGCACACAGTTTGACAAAAGTTTTTCTTTCCAAATCCAATAAGTATTGTTCAGATACAAGCGTAGGTTGGGACAAGTCTCCACCAGCCATTGCATAACCGAGCATTTCTGACATCTTAGTATCGTGGTCGGAGATATAGTTGCCACTACGCATGGAGTTCGCTCCAATATAGACGATTCCCAAAGCTTGGTCGCCCAATACGCGAACATCATTTCTCGGCGTTGGCTGTACATAGCCTTCGTCAGCCAAACGCAAACAAGCTGCTTTTGCATCCGTCAATTGTCTTTCTCTGGAAACAACCACTTCGTCCACACCTTCTCTTAAATATCCCAAATCGAAAGCTTCGTATGCCGATGTGGAAACTTTTGCCTGTCCAATAGTTAGGAATCTGTCACGGAAAACATTGAGGTCAATATCGCCGTCACGGTGTGCGTCTCGCACGCAGAGCAAACTCTTTCGTACCGCCACCGCCTGGAATCAAGCCAACACCAAATTCTACTAGTCCAATATAGGATTCTGCGTGCGCTACAACTTTGTCAACATGAAGACAGATTTCGCAACCGCCGCCAAGTGTCATATTGTGCGGTGCTGCAACGACAGGAATAGAAGAATAACGCAATCGCATTGTTGTATTTTGGAACAACTTGACGGTCATTTCCAGTTCCTCATAATCTTGCTCTGCTGCCATCATGAAAATCATACCCACGTTGGCTCCTGCGGAGAAATTAGCACCGTTATTGCAAATCACTATTCCTCGGTAATCTTTTTCGGCAATCTCAATCGCCTTGTTTAATCCTATCAATATATCACCGCCAATAGTGTTCATTTTGCTGTGGAATTCCACATTCAAAATACCATCGCCAATATCAATAATGGAAACGCCGGCGTTTTTGTAGATTGTTTTTGTTTCGCGTAAAGCATCCAGGTTGACGAGTTCTTCCGTTCCCGGAATTACCTTAAATGATTTGGATGGAATGTCGTAGTACAGAACCTGACCATTTTCCTTTTTGTAAAAACTGTCGTGTCCGGCTTTAATTAATTCGTAAACCCAAGCGGCAGGTTTTTTGCCCTCTTTTTCCATCATTTCGGTACCGGCTTTCACACCGATTGCATCCCAAGTTTTGAATGCGCCCAATTCCCAACCGAAACCAGCCTCTACGGCATCGTCGATTTTGTATAACTCGTCTGCAATCTCCGGAATCCTATTGGAAACATATTGGAACAAACCAGAAAAAGATTTACGGTAAAAATCGCCTGCTTTATCTTTTCCTGCAACCAATACTTTAAATCGTGGAGCTAAATCCGCAATCATCTTCGTTGCTTCCAAAGTGGCAAACTTTACCTTTTGGGAAGGCTTGTATTCAAATGTATTCAAGTCCAACGCCAAGATTTGTGATTTGCCGTTTTCGTCTTTTATTTTTTTGTAAAAACCTTGTCCTGTTTTGTCTCCCAACCATTTGTTCTCGTTCATCTTTTGGACATAGTCCGGAAGTTTGAACAGTTCACGGTTTTCATCATTTGGGCAATTGTCATAGACACCGTCTGCTACGTGTACCATTGTATCTAAACCTACTACATCGCTCGTGCGGAAAGTAGCTGATTTTGGATGCCCAATAACCGGACCGGTCAATTTGTCTACTTCCTCAACGGTCAATCCCAACTGAGGGACAAGATGCGCAATATCCATGATGCCAAAAACACCAATACGGTTGCCAATAAAGGCAGGCGTGTCTTTACATATTACGGTCGTTTTACCCAATACAGTTTGTCCAAATTCATTGAGGAATTCGACTATTGTTGGGTCTGTTTTTTCCGAAGGAATAATCTCCAATAAGCGCAAATATCTTGGCGGATTGAAGAAGTGTGTACCGCAGAAGTTTTTCGCAAAATCTTCGCTACGTCCTTCCAAAAGTTGGTGTATAGGAATACCGGATGTATTTGTTGTAATCAAGGTTCCTGCTTTGCGGAACTTTTCTACTTTTTCGTAAACTATTTTCTTTATGTTAAGGTTTTCAACGACAACTTCTATAACCCAATCACAATCAGCAATTTTGCTCATGTCGTCATCGAAATTTCCTATGGCTATGCGGCTTGCAAATGACTTTCTGTAGATAGGAGAGGGATTCGATTTCAATGCCACTTGCAAGGCATCGTTAACGATACGATTGCGTACGACTTTGGATTCCAGCGTAAGTCCTTTCTTGGCTTCGGCCTCGTTGGGTTCTTTGGGAACGATATCCAAAAGCAGCACTTGTATGCCGACGTTGGCAAAATGACACGCAATGCGGCTACCCATGATACCCGAACCTAAGACCGCAACCTTCTTGATATTTCTTTTCATGTTGAATTAATGACTTTAATCGTTTGATTTTTATATACAAGCTCAACTTTTATAGCTGCGTGCAAATACCGAATTTATTTTATCATTACCTTTGATTTATATCAAATTAACTAACGGTTGTTTGTTAATTTGTTGTTACTTACAAATCTGTAAAACAATGTATGGGTAAAGAAAATCTATTGAAATATATCAACAACCTGGTTACGCTCCCTTCCAATGTGGAGGGCGTGATTGCTAATGCCTTTCAGGAAGAAAAGTATTCAAAACGTACCCTATTGGAAAAACAGGAAACGGTATGTAACAAGCTTTACTTTGTGGAAAAAGGGCTCGCGCGGTTGTTTTACCTCAAAGAGGGAAAAGATATAACGGGGTGGTTTGCATCGGAGGGGAATTTCATAACATGCAATGACAGTTTTTTTCAGAAAAAAACTTCCTATCTCAATTTGGAGCTGTTGGAGGATTCTATATTGTACTCTATTGATTACAATACGCTGAATGACCTTTTCCAATATAAGGAGATGGAACGGTTCGGACGGCTGCTGACCTATTACCTTCTCAGCGAACTTTCAGAAAGGGTCTATTCCACCGTATTCCAACCTGCGGAGAAGCGTTACCAGCTTCTGGTCGTACGCTATCCCGAAGTAGCATTGCGCGCGCCGTTGGGCGATATCGCTTCATATCTCGGCATATCGCAGGAAACGCTGAGCCGCATCCGTTCCCAGCAGAGTTTCAAATCTAAAAGTAAACAAAGCGTTTACAACCCGTAGTCCGTGACAGATATTGCAGGCCTCGCCATCAAGGAACACTACTATAAGCAGAGCAAGAGCAAGCTGTGGACATATGACCAGTTTGGCCCGAGGGTAGAGATGCCAGTCTCTATTTATTTTAGGCAGGAGGAAGATTTTCCTTTATTGGAAAAAGTAGCCTTGCAAAATTGTCAGGGCTCAGTTCTGGATATTGGAGCTGGCGCGGGAGCACATAGTTTGTATTTGCAGGAAAATGGTAAGAATATTACGGCTTTGGACATTTCGGGAAATTGTGTGGAAGTGATGCGTGACCGAGGTGTGCGGAATGTATTGCGTGGCGATTTCTTTGAAATGGATTTACCTCAATATGACACGCTTTTGCTCCTGATGAACGGAATCGGTATCTGCGGTAAATTGGAAAACGTATCTGTGTTTTTGGAAAAAGCAAAAACATTGTTGAATCCCGATGGCAAAATCATTTTCGACTCATCAGACGTTAGCTATATGTATGAGGACATTTCATTTCCGGAAAATTATTATGGTGAGATATCTTACCGTTATGATTATAAAAAATGGAAAACGGACTGGTTTACTTGGCTCTATGTTGACGTAAAAACAATATCCAATATAGCTGCGGAAAACGGATGGGAGATGAGTGTGCTTTTGGAAGATGAAAACAGTCAATATGTGGCGACGCTAACTTTGAAAAAATAAAAGCAGATGCCAACTATACAATTGGAAATATTTATACATGCTGACATTCTATCCTGCTTTGATTTGGCTCGCAGTATTGACTTCCATTCTCTCTCCATGGCAAATACAAAAGAGAAAGCTATTGCAGGTCGAACTTCCGGTCTGATTGAATATGGAGAAAGCGTGACTTGGGAAGCGATACATTTTCGTATTCGGCAACGATTGACGTCCAAAATTACGGCGATGGAAATACCTTTTCATTTTCGGGACGAACAAGTAAGCGGAGCTTTCAAGTCCATAAAGCACGACCATTATTTTGAAAGGAGAGAAGGCGTAACTATTATGAAAGACATCTTTCAATTTGAGTCGCCCTATGGTATATTGGGAAAGGTTTTCAACAAACTTATATTGACGCGTTACATGAAAAAATTCTTATTGGAACGTAATCGCATGATAAAACAACATGCCGAAGATGTAAATTTATCTATGCCAAGAAATAATTAAGAAAAAGTCTCCCTGCATTATCTTATATGCCCTTCCATAGTCAAGGTATTTCCTTAGTTTCCTAGTTAAAAATTTTTCCTATTTGTATTGTTTTTACAATATAAATAGCAATACTTTTAATCGCTGTTTTTGTCAATCAGTTGTACCAGATTTTTATTGAATGATGAAAGTTTGGTGTTTAACGTAGCAAAAAACTCAGCGTCGGCATTTATTATTTCTATGAGTGCTTTTTGTAAAATAACTGCACCATTAGCAGTCAGTCTGATTATTTTCGCTCTTGTGTCGGTTTCATGTTCTTGTCGTGTTATGAAACCTTTTTCTTCCAAGGTGCGCAATACTTTTGACACCATCATTCTGTCAGCATTGCTTTGATTGGCAATGTCGACCTGCGTTACAGCGTCACTTTTTTTGGAAAGCCAGCCCAATGATGCTAATAACATAAACTGCGTTTGTGTCAAATCTAAAGGGTCTAAAACCTTTTTTTGTTTGCGTTGCCAAAGCAGCGTGAGTTGCCCAAGCAAATAACCGGGACTATCGTTTGGTTTTTTAAAATGAAATTCAATTTCTTTAGGCATAATCGTGTTGTAGCATTTGCGATGAAATTAATTCAAAATCGTGTTTGTTGATTTCAAGGAATCCAAATCGAAACGGATATCCCCAACTTTTTTTGTTTTGAATAAAATCCAAATCGTTAATCAATGGCAGAATAGAAACATCTTTACAAGGTAAGAATTCCACATTGCGCCTTGACGGACAAAAATCATCAGAAACTTGAACGGCATACGTTTCATTATTTAGCACCTTTCCTATAGCGGTAAATTCCTGACACTTTTCGGCCTTATCCATAGTTTGCTTTCCGGAATAATAAATTACGAAATCACCTTGCCGCATTCTCTTTAGCGGGGCGGCTTTTCCATGACAAGCTTGTGCAAATCCCTCTGCAACGCCTGTTTTAACGTGATCTTTTGAAGCCACGCTCACCCAGTATTTTGTTTCCTGTTCCATTGTGATTGGTGTTATTTTGAATTCAAAAAAGTGAGCTTATACCCATCGGGATCTATTACGTGAAATGCTCTGCCAAACGGAGTTTCGATGATGGGGCCGGTGGTTAAACCTTCTGCAACATATTGCTCTTTAAGTTCATCCACATTTTGATTAACGGCAAACCAGAGTGCTACACCAATGCCTAGTTCTTTTCCATCGAGTGGCTCGAGCGGTGTGCGAATGGCAAAACTTGCTTGCCCCTGATTGTATGTGAAAACGCAGGCTTGCGGATTAGCATTGTCGATTTCGAAACCCAATTTTTGAGTGTAAAAGCTTTTTGATGCTTCCAAATTGGTCACCTGTAGCGATGCAAATGTCAATTGTATCATTGTATATAAATATATTATTGTCGCAAAGATAATATATGTGACAACAATACTCAAATATTTCTTTTCATTCCATTTTTTCTAAGACATAAAAGCCGTTAGAATCTTGTGGGCATTACCTTTTGTCTTTCAAAATTTCATCAAAACCCTTGTTGGAGTGAATGCTGATTTCTGCTTCTGATGTTTGTTGTTGTGCAAATGATGCGTATTCAAACATTTTTTCTTCAAAGTTCTGAATGGCAGATTGTAAGTCTTTGAATTTTTCATTCGTTAAATTGTCGGCTAAGTACATAGCATCCATCAAGCCAATGTTTACACCAATGCCTGCAAATGGTGGCATTACGTGCGCTGCATCGCCAATGAGCGTGATGCTTTGATGCGGCTTCCAATTTTCCAAAGCCAATTTTCGCATCGGTAATAGTGTAAAAACGTCAGTTGCTGAAAAAAGTTCTTTATACACTTCATTCCAATTGGAAAGTAGGTCTGACAAGAATCTTGCAATTTCTTTGTTGTTGTGAAAATCCAATCCGTTTCCTTCTATCCAATTTTCGGGTTTTCGGAAAGATACATAGTAGTTCAAAGCGCCTGCAGCCTTGGTTTGAGAGAAGAAGAATTTTTGTTCTCCTATTACTCCCAAATTACCATCGCCACATAATTTTTTGAAATTCGGACAAGTAGTGGGATCTATAACTTCACCCTGAATAATGATGGTGCCGGTATATTGTGGTGCAGTGTCGGTAATATATTTTCTTACATTACTCAACCCTCCATTGGCCCCAATGACCAGATCCGCAATTTCAGTTTTGCCGTTTTCAAATTGCAAAATGTATTGTTCGCCTTGTTTTTCCAAACCGGTTAATTTACTGTCCCAGATTACAGTTTCCGGTTTCAGATTTTCCAAAAGCAGTTTTCGTAAATCATTTCTGTCTATTTCAGGTCTGTCGTAGCGGTGTTCATCGTCAGGAAATTCGTCGAGCATTATTTCACCATTAATGTTGGCTGATCGCTCTCCGGTTGGTCTTGCTCGGTCTAAAAATGCTTCCAACAATCCTGCTTTTTGCAGCGCAATCTGTCCGTAATCATTATGTATGTCAAGCGTGCCGCCCTTTATGCGGGCCTTGGCATCTCTATCACGTTCATAAACGCTTACGTTAATATTTTTTTGTTGCAAAAGCTTCGCTAATGTAAGCCCAACGGGGCCTGCGCCTATAATGGCTACCTTTTTATTGTCTAATAACATAATCTTGCATGTTTAAATTCAATGCAAAATTATTGTGAGTCTTTGGCTGAAAATTGAATAAATCGGTCGTTTTCATTCTTTGACAATTCTTTGGGAGAAACGCCGGATAGTTTTTTTACTTCTCTGATAAAATGTGCTTGGTCAGCGAAGTTTAATTCAGGATAAAATCTTCCATCTCTCAATTGCTCGTAAGAATTTCTGAACCTGAGAAAGTTGCAATAAGACTTCAGCGAAATGCCGAATTGCTGATTAAAATATCTATTGATTTGCCTGCTGCTCCAAAAACATTTTTGGGAAAGTTCATGAACAGTTATGGCGCCTTTTGAGTGATATAGCAAGTGAAATAGTTGCCGTTTTCGATTGTCTATTTCGGTTGGAATAAGTTGTTTTATGGTTTGGGTTGCTTTTGTTATCATTAATTCCGTGTCTTGCAAATCCGTTTCGGTAAAGTTCCAGAAGCCTTGTGGCAGCGCTTTTGCGGCATCTTTTATATCGGCAATCGGCTGCTGAAAAATGTACTCGGCTGCTATCAACTTAAAGCTGATACCGAACATTTTGGTTGCCGGCATTTCTTTATGATCTTCAAAAGTTGTACCCAAACCAACAAGCGATATTTCAAAGGGCTGATTGACATCTTTGGATAAAATCAATTCAAAATAGGCATCAGGAATGAGTGTAATATTGTTCTTGTCAACGGTGTTTTCGATGGACCAAAAAGTGCCTACAAATTCAGCGATGTCGCTATCAGGAGGGTAGTATGTTGCCGAAAAATTCATATTGACTTTGCTGATTCTGTTTTTTTAATTCACTTTTTCTACTCCAAAATTACCTAATTTTAATTCTCGTGTTACGCAATTTTCATTTGACGCTTGCCATTGGAATATGATTGAATGGTTTGTATAATATTCGCTTTAGATTTCTACTTTCTTTGCTGAGCGTTCGTGTTGAATCATCAATCAATTGAAGCTCGATCTAAATTCCAATGGAGACTGACTGGTTTTACTTTTGAATAGTTTGCTAAAGGATTGTGGATATTCAAATCCCAATTCGTACGCAATTTCGCTTACCGTTAAATCGGTGGTCGAGAGTTTTTCTTTTGCTTTTTCGATGAGTTTTTAGTGAATGTGCTGCTGCGCCGATAAGTCAGTATGTTGTTTCAAAACATCAGAAAAATATTTGTCGGAATAGTGTAGTTGGCTGGCAAAATGCTGTACAGTAGGCAATCCTAGGCTTGTAATTTCGTTTTCAAAATAGGTATTGAGCAGTTGCTCGAATTTGGAGAGTAAAGAATTGTTTTCGGGTTTGCGAATAATAAATTGTCGGTTATAATACCGGTTGCTATAGGTGAGCAATAATTCTAAATTGGATAGGATTACATCCTGACTAAATTTGTCAATCGGCAATTGATATTCCTTCTTTATTTGTAGAAGAATATTTTCCATCATTTTTTCTTCATCCTCCGAAAGAATCAAAGCCTCGTTGGCCGCATATTCAAAGAAGCCATAGCTTTTTATTTTTGTGCCTAATTCATATCCATTCAAGAAATCGGGACTAATATTGATTACCCATCCGCTTGTTGGAAATAGAACACCTTCTTCTAGAACACTGACTTGCCTGGGAGAGAAATAAGACATTACACCTTCATCAAAATCATAGGCCGTTTGTACATATTGAGCTTTGTTGGGGCAGTCTTTTTTGAACACAATTTGGTAGTAGTCAAAAATGAGTTTGGTTCTTTCAGTCAAAGAAACCTCGGGTATATTTTCAAATTGTAGAATGCTAAATAGCGGATGCTTGGGTTTTTCTATCCCCAACATTTCGTGGCATTGACTTATTGATTTGATGTGAACTGTTTCCATTTGTTATCTTAATGAATCGGACTATTTTGTTCCATTTGTTTGCGTTTTTGTTTCCCCATTGTTTTGGCTATAAATCGCTGAGGTAAAAGTCCCACTATTTTTTGAGAAATTCTGTTTTTGCGTCCTGATACCCAAAACGATTTTTTATTTTCAAATGCAGTCATTAGTTCTGCAGCTACCTGCTCGGGCGTTTGCGTATTAGCATTTTTGGTAACGGCTTTGCCCCAATCATTGTTATTTTCGTTGGTGTTCATAAAATTGGATGACGTGAGCCCCGGACTGAACAGCATCACATTTATATTGTACGGTTTGCACTCCTCGGCCAGTGAGTAGGTAAATGCTTTTACGAAATGTTTAGAACCGGCATACACTGCCATATAGGGACTTGGAATAAATGCGATCATTGACGCTACATTTATGACAGTGCCTGATTTTCTGGCAATCATATCTTTTAGGAAATAGTGGCAGAGCGCCACTAAACTGCTATCGTTTAATTGAATCATCTCTAATTCTCCGGCCAAATCATTCTTGTAAAACTCGCCACTGGAGCCCCTTCCTGCATTATTTACCAAAACATCAACGGACAACCCCAGTTTTAAAGTTGTTTCGTAAATTAACTTTGCTGCTTCGGGTTTAGACAAGTCTGCAACGACATACTGCGCTGTGATTCCGTATTTTGATTGCAGTTCATTGCGAAGTGTTGCTAATTTACTTTCATTTCTTGCTACCAAAAATAGGTTATGTTTTTTTATGGCAAATTCGATGGCGATGGCCTTCCCGATACCATCTGAAGCTCCTGTGATTAATGTTGTTTTCATCTTTATTTGTTTGCGTTTTATAAATGCAAAGATGAATCAAGGTGCTTTATCAGAAGTGTTCAAATGTCGGAATAGTGTGTTCAGATAACGGATTGGGAAATCTCAGTTTCCGAGGAGCACAGAGATTGTATTCTAAACATTCACCAAACAAGCCACTGCAAGAGTTTCCGTAGAATTACTTCGAAGTACAGAAATGAAATAGTGGTTGAGCAAGGTTTTTAAAGGATTTGTATTTTTTAATCGTCCATTTCTATGGCTTTTTTGATAAACGCTCTGATGATGGGTTTTTGTTATTCGATTTGTCTAACACCTTTAAATCTTAATTGTATTGCCGATTGTACATTTTCGGTTTATTGAATCAGCAGTTCTTTGGTATTTTTCAACAAGGCTCCTTTATGAAACAGCAATGCACAATAGTCCTTAAACCCATGAATGAGTATTACATTTTTTCCTTGAAAATATAGCAAGGATGCATCCATTTGTAGGTTTCTTCCAATAGTCCATTTTAAAGAACAACTTCTCGCAAGAGGTTATGTTCTGCGTCCCATTTTTTCGACTTTTCAAAGAAGTGATCTGCTTGTGTATGTATCATTTATCGATTTTGCAAGATTAATCTTTCAAATCCCTAATAAGTTGTTTTGAATCGAAACCCTATCGCGGAAAGCTCTTTAGGAAATTGGTTTACTAACACTAATTAAAACTTTCTCTAAACGCCAAAGGACTTAGTTTGGTTTTGTTCTTGAACAATTTATTGAATGACTGTGGATATTCAAATCCCAATTGATAAGCGATTTCACTAACGGATAAATCAGTAGTGGAAAGCATTTGTTTGGCTTTTTCTATCAACTTTTCGTGAATATGTTGGAGTGCCGTTTGTCCGGTTAATACTTTTAAAAGTGTACTCAGATATTTGGGTGAAACGTTGAGATCCTTTGCTAGAAACTGTACAGTAGGCAAACCTTTTAATGCTAAATCATCCTCACTAAAATATTCATTCAAAATAGTTTCCAATTGATTAAGGATACTGTGATTCGTAATTTTACGCGTGATGAATTGCCTTTGATAAAACCGTTCGGAATAGTTGAGCAATGTCTCAATCTGAGGAATGATGATATCCTGAGTGAATTTGTCAATATTTGTATGGTATTCCTGCCGAATGTTATCAACAATGTTGTTAACGGTTTTTTCTTCTTTTTCCGAAAGGAATAACGCCTCGTTCACCGAATAATCAAAGAATTCATATTGCCCAATTTTTTTTGCCAGAGGTGTATTCCACAGGAAATCCGGATGGATGAGCAATAGCCAACCCGAACGTTGTAAATGGTTCTGGCTATTGCTCGGTCTCAAAAGTTGGCCCGGTGCCATAAAATACATCAGACCTTCATCAAAATCATATTCCTGCTGACCGTAAAACATTTTACTAACGCCACGTTTCAACGAAATGGTGTAATAGCCGAAAATAACCGGCGTGTCTTCCTGACCCGCTATTCGTTTCATTTTGGCATAATCCACAATACTAATCAACGGATGCTCGGGTGCGGGCAAACCGTTGAACTGATGGAATTCGCTGATGGATTTTATGCGTACGGGCTTTGCATTTGTCATAGTACAAAGGTATTTATTTTATAGTCCTTGCCCACCCGACACTTCGATACGTTGTCCGTTAATCCAATATGCATCGTCGGTGCAAAGAAATGCCACTACACCGCCAATATCATCGGGCAATCCTACTCGTCCTAGTGCGGTGTTTCCTGCGACAAAGGCATTTATATCCTTATTATCACGGGTACGTCCACCGCCAAAATCTGTTTCAATCGCCCCAGGTGCAATCACATTCACGCGAATTTTTCTTGCGCCTAATTCTTTCGCAAGATAACGGGTTTGCGTTTCCACAGCCGTTTTCATAGAAGCATAGACCGATGAGCCGGGTAATGTGAACCTCGTCAATCCTGACGAAATATTGATAATACCTCCGCCTTCATTAATAAACGGCAATGCTTTCTGTGTAAGAAAAAACACACCCTTGTAGTGAATATTGAACATATCATCTACCTGTGTTTCGGTAACTTCGGTTGCAAGCTGATACAAAGCTGTTCCTGCATTATTGATTAAGAAATCAAAATTTGGGCTACCTGTTTTTTCCTGTAA
>JAATFC010000184.1 GCA_015655435.1 Chitinophagales bacterium
ACTTCATTCAAACTTACGAAATAACGCTTTATTGGACAACTTCGTTCAATTGTATGTCGGAGCTAATAGGAATCTCCACATTGTTAACATTGATTTGACTTTGAATATGGGTCTTCATAACACGATTCTTGATGACACCGGAGATAGCGGACACTTGTAATGTCGATTCCGAAGTTCCCTCAAAATGCGCCAATGTTTCCACGCCGCCTTGCTGTACAGGAAGCGTGCGGCTGATCTGCCCTTTTACCGAAACAAAAACAACGTTATTGGCTATTTTCTCTATCTTAAAAGTATCCATACGCAGACCGTCGAATGAATGCGTCGAGTCACTCCAAGTCAAACCTACTCTTACCGAATCCTTGAAATGAAAAACAATATCCAGTTTCTTACCGACACTATAATCGTTGCCCAGCAGCAAAGTACTGGTCACGTATTCATTGGCTTTTTGATGTGTTGCCGACGTATCGGATGAAAGAATATCGCCTGTCGAATCGACCAATACATTGTCCGTTTCGCCAAGAATATCGGACAACGGTTTGGCAAATACACTGTCCGAATCCGTTAGGGAATCTTTTTTGGAATTGAACGACATCTTCACTCCATTGCTACTCAACTGGCTGTTGATGGACTCCAGCGTTATCTTGACTTTGTAACCATTCGAGGATTGGGAAACTACATCGTAGTCGGTTTCCATATTGGCATTAACAGCGTAAATATATTCACTCCCATACAACCTCATTGTCGTAGTTGCCTGTACATCGGACGTTTTTGTATAACGGGTGTTAGGCATTAGGCTAATCTTACTGGTTTGTTGCGCATTGAGCCAAAATGGAACCCAGAACAAAATGGCCATTAAATATTTCGATTTCATCAAACGCCTTCTTCGTATAATTGTTGATATTGCCTACTTAATCATTAATCTTGCCAAAAAGGCCGTAAAGTCTAAACTTCACGGCCTTTTCACTTTATTCAAATTTCATATATACTAATTGCCATATTCGCAAAGGAACTTGATACGCATGATTTTCAACTGTTCCCAGTTAAATCCGCCATCGGACAGTTCTTCCTGTGCTACTTGCAAAGAAGATGTCTCGCAGCTACGGAAATAGTCGATGATGTCTTCCTGTTCGTACTCGTCCAGCATATCGTCTATTGCGTAGTTAAGATTCAGTTTTGTCCCGCTAGCCGCGATAGTTTCCATCTCTTCCAATAGCTCGTGCAATTTCAAATCCTTGTTGCGCGCGATGGTTTCCAGTGGAATGCGTTTATCGACATTTTGGATAATATATATTTTGTTGTTGCTCTTATTCGCAACGCTTTTTACCACAAAATCTTCCGGTTTTTCGATATTGTTGTCCGTAACGTATTGTTCAATCAAAGTGTAGAACGGTTTGCCGTATTTCAAGGCTTTTCCTTTACCAACACCCTGACATTTTTCCAATTCTGCTAACGTCGTTGGATACATCGTCGCCATGTCCTGCAACGAACTTTCCAAAAAGATAACAAATGGAGGCAAGCCTTTTCGTTTCCCTTCTTTTTGGCGCAGTTCTTTCAACATTTCAAACAAACGCTCATCGGTCGCCGCGCCTGCTCCGCCACCGTCTTCTTCCTCGTCACCTTCCACATCCTCAAACTGGTTGTTCAATACGATTTTGTAGGAAATTGGTTTTTTCAGATAGCTTTCTCCACCCGGCGTCATTTTCAACAAACCATACTCCTCTATATCTTTTCGGATAAGGTTGGACAGGAGCATCTGGCTTATCAAACTATGCCAGAACAAATCGTCCTTGCCTTTTCCATTTCCGAACAAAGGCAGTTTTTCGTGACGGTACATCGTGATCTGGGGAGTTGCCTTGCCCAATATAAAATTAACGACGTAGTCAATATTGAAACTTTCGCCCAGGGCCTTGACAGATTTCAATACCAATATTGCTTGGTCCTTTGCCTCAATCAATTCCTTAGGATGGGTACAGTTGTCACAACTACCACAGTTTTCCGTATTCCATTCCTCTCCAAAATAGTGCATCAATACCTTGCGACGACAAACGGACGTTTCTGCAAATGCCAGCGTTTCGGAGATAAGTTGCGCGCCCACTTCTCTTTCGCTAAGCGGCTTGTCGCGCATCAGATGCTCAAGTTTGGACACATCTTTATGTGAATAATACAGGATACATTTTCCTTCCAGACCATCACGTCCCGCACGTCCGGTTTCCTGATAATAGTTCTCGATGGATTTCGGGATATTGTAGTGTATGACAAAACGAATATCCGGCTTGTCAATACCCATTCCAAATGCTATCGTAGCCACGATGACCTGTACATCTTCGTTCAAAAACTGGTCTTGGCGATCCGCACGCAGTTTAGCATCCAAACCAGCATGGTACGCAACTGCTTTGATATTGTTGGCAACCAACAACTCCGCAAGTTCTTCCGTGGTTTTTCTGTTCAGCGTATAGATGATGCCGCTTTTCCCTTTGTTTTGGGAAATAAAACGAACGATGCTTTTGATTGTTTGTTCTTTCTTCTGTTTAGGCAATACTTCATAGTAAAGATTGGACCTATTGAAAGAAGAAATATAAATATTGGGGTCTTGAAGGTCAAGGTTTTTGACAATGTCGCTTTGCACTTTAGGTGTTGCAGTTGCAGTCAGTGCTATGATAGGCAAATCAGGATTGATAATCTGCATCATCTCACTCAAACGGCGGTATTCTGGACGGAAATCATGTCCCCATTCCGAAATACAGTGAGCCTCATCCACCGCAAAAAAAGACAGTTTCAAATCCCTGAAAAAATCCAGGTTTTCCTGCTTAGTCAATGTTTCCGGTGCGACGTACAGCAACTTTGTTTTTCCTTCCAACAAATCGTCTTTTACCTGTTTAATCTGCCCTTTGTTCAAAGACGAGTTCAAAAAATGCGCAATATTGTCGTTTTCGCTATAACCACGTACAAGGTCAACCTGATTTTTCATCAAGGCTATCAAAGGGCTGACAACGATGGCACAACCGTCCAATATCATTGCCGGCAATTGATAGCAAAGGCTTTTACCTCCGCCTGTCGGCATGATGACAAATGTGTCTTTGCCGCTTAACAAACTGTTGATAGCTTCTTCCTGTCGTCCCTTGAAACCCTTAAAACCAAATTTGGTAAAAAGCTGCTGGTATAAATCATGGTCCTGACTGAGAATTGCCTTGACCGAACTAGAAGCTTCAGTTGACTTCTTTCTCGAAATCTTGTTTGCCACAGGAGTTGCCTTATCTTCGGAATCTACGTTTGTAGACTTTTTTGTGCGTGTTGCCATTTTGGAATTTGTATCTTTCATTTGCTTAAGCAATTATCTCTAAAGATAACGATACGAAAACAAATTTTCTACTTTAATGAACCAATCCTCGGAATATTTAATATTTGTCAAAAGATTAGAGTTCCCCCATTTTTTCGGGGATAGCGAAGTTAATCATTTTTTCATTAAAAACCTCAACAATCGCAAAACGCCTTCATCGCTTGCGGACTAAGCCATCCATGGAAACAAAACACTATTTTTGTCCCATGTCTAAACGAACCATCACACTAACTGCACGACATCCTAACCTCTCTGGCAACCTGATGCGTAAATCGAAGCAAGCCATTCTTTCCGTGTTGTTCCTGTTTTCTTTTGCCAGCTTATATGCACAACAAGGCTATAAAGCCATATTGGATTCATTTTCTTTTCATGCCAAAAACCGTTTTCTAGACATCAAAGGAGCGCAGACGGACACACTCTCTATTTTTTATCCTTCCAAACTGAAACCCAATGTGGGAGACGTGAAAATAGGTGTGTATCCCAATACCGCCACGTTGAACTGGAGCATTCCTTTGTCTCAATCGGAACAAGTGCAAAAAGCTGCTCGAGAATATATTAAAACATCATTTTCCGACAGCAAATTATTTCAAATCGTAAGCGACGGAACTGAGGAAGAAGGTGACATAACCACCAATGTATATGCGGTCAAAGCTGAAAAACCTTTACTCGTTTTTCAAACCATCTATTACAAAAACGCGGAAGACACAACGAAAAGCAGTTTCAGTATTGTCGTATATGCGAAATAGTTAGCAGCCAATCTTCTTTTCCCTAAAGCCGTTGCCTTATTTATTCTTCTTTCGAAAGGAAAAAAATCTTTGGGCAATATAGCTGAATGTGGTTACCAAAACCACCGTTAAATAGTAGGATGGTGTTGACCACCAATGAAATACTTCCACAAAAAGTTTCAATAGTACAATGTTCAATATGGCACAGCCGATTACAACCAGAATGTATCTAAACAGTTGAATCTTCTTCGGAAGCTCAGATCCTTGAAACACAACAAACATGCTCAAGTAAAAACCAATAGGAGTTGTAATCAAGATATTAAGGTATAAAGTAGCAATATGTGCCGAAATAGCAATGCTTCCAATACGTACAATCTGTTGCTTGAATAGGAAATTGTAAATAAGGGGATACGATATGACGCTTAGTGCAAGGCTGAAACCGCCGCAAGCAGCATAACGATACGTTTGCAAGGGCAAGAAACGTCGAAAGATTGGATAAAAAAAATCCAAAAAAGCTAGAATACTCTTTTTGACGTTTAGATGGAGTTTATACATACAATTACGAGCGGGCAAAAGTAAAGCTAAAAAATTGACTATAGCACAAAATTTCCTACCTTTGCGCTCCCGAATCAAAACCCTCGGGATTTTTTTATGAGCGAAAACAATATTGTTAATCCAAACGCTGAAGCGCAGGAGAATGCAACGGTAGAAACTACCGAAGCAACTACAGCGACAACAAACGAACCTACGCAAAACGTGCCGGAAGTTAAAGAATCTGCGCACGACGATTTCGACTGGACGGTAGACAAACGCAACGTTTCTCTCTACACTAAGGAAGAAAAAGAAAAATACGACAAGGTGTACGACGATACATTTGTCCAAATTGAAGATGGCGAACTTGTAGAAGGAACTGTAGTTGGTCTTACAAAGACAGACGCAGTCATCAATATCGGTTTCAAATCCGATGGTTTGATTTCCTTGAACGAATTCCGCGACCTTCCTTCCCTTTCTATCGGGGATACCGTGGAAGTGATGGTATTGGAAAAAGAAGACCGTAACGGTCATCTTGACCTTAGCCGCCGCTCCGCACGTATTTTCCGTGCTTGGGAAAGAATTGTCGAAGTACACAAAACAGGCGAAATCGTTACTGGACAAGTTACCAGCAAAACGAAAGGTGGCTTGATCGTAGACGTATTTGGCATGGAAACATTCTTACCAGGTTCTCAGATCGATGTCAAACCAGTTACTGATTACGACCAATTCGTTGGTAAAACAATGGAATTCAAAGTCGTTAAGGTTAACGAAACTATCAAAAATGCTGTCGTTTCGCATAAAGCTCTTATCGAAAGCGATATCGAAGCTCAAAGAGCCGAAATCATCAGCAAACTGGAAAAAGGTCAAGTATTGGAAGGTACCGTTAAGAATATTACAGACTTCGGTGCGTTCATGGATCTTGGCGGCTTAGACGGTTTGTTGTACATCACCGATATATCTTGGGGACGTATTTCTCATCCAGCGGAAGTATTGAAACTGGATCAGAAACTGAACGTTGTTGTATTGGATTTCGACGACGACAAGAAACGTATCAGCCTTGGTCTGAAACAATTGACTCCACATCCTTGGGACGTATTGCCTGAAGCAATCGTTGAAGGTGCTACCGTGAAAGGTAAAGTAGTCAATATCGAAGACTATGGTGCTTTCTTGGAAATACTTCCAGGTGTTGAAGGTTTGGTTCACGTAAGTGAAATTACTTGGGCAAACACCCCAATCAACGCTAAGGAATTCTTCAAATTGGGCGACGAACATGAAGCCAAAGTTGTCACTTTGGACAAAGACGCGCGCAAAATGAGCCTTTCCATCAAACAATTGACGGAAGATCCTTGGGATACTATCGAAAACAAATACCCAGAAAGCAGCAAGCATGCTGGTTTGGTGAAAAACATCACACCTTATGGCGTATTCGTTGAGTTGGAACCAGGTATCGGCGGCATGATCCACATCAGCGACTTGAGCTGGTTGAAACGTTTCAACCATCCATCCGAATACACTAAAGTTGGTGAAAACATCGACGTTATCATCTTGGCTATCGACAAGGAAAATCGTAAATTGCAATTAGGACACAAACAATTGGAAGAAGATCCTTGGAACGCACTTGAATCTACTTTCGGTATCGGTTCTATCCACGAAGGAACTGTCATCCGCAAAGATGAGAAAGGTGCTATCGTTCAGTTGCCATATGGTTTGGAAGGATTCGTTCCTAACCGCCATCTGGCTAAAGAAGACGGAACATCCGTTGCTTTGGATGATACGACCAACTTCATGGTTATCGAATTTGACCGTAACGAAAAACGTATCGTATTGAGCCATGCCCGCATCTGGGAACAGGTACAACACGCTGCGGAAGAAGCGGTTAAAAAAGAAGCTCGTGCAGAACAGGAATCTACTAAACAAGCCGTTAAAAACATTCAGACTCAGAACAAGAATGAAAAAACAACGCTTGGAGACCTTGGTGCTCTAGCTGAAATCAAAGCAAAATTGAAAGAAGAAGAAAAAGGTGGCGAATAGCCGCACTTGATTTTCTAATCAATATTACGAAGCCGCGGCAATTGCCGCGGCTTTCTTATTTAATTTTTTTAAACAAACGATTGTCTAAAAAACATCCGATAACATTTAATATTTAAAGACTTTGCCTAATTTCAATAAAGCTGGCGGACATTACAACCAATAGCACCCTGAATGCATCTTAACCAATATGATTCATTCCGAAACCAAAAAACAAATACGAAAATGCGCCTAACTATTGCAGCTACAATTATCTGCCTGTTACTATTGGAGCAATTGACATACGCTCAGAACCAAAGCTACACTTTTCATGTAGAATCTTTAAGCAAACCATCCAAATCGCTACCAGAAAAAACCGCAAACAATGCATTTTCTGACATTTTCAATGCATACAGAATTAGCAAGAGCAAAAACGTCAATATATCTCCCATCGATCCAAAATTTATATTACGGAGTCCGATAAATGCTTCATTAGTCAATTTTGATGTGCACTCCTTCTATGAAGGAATGTTACAAGCATATGCGGAGCATCGTCCCTTTACGCTTACGCCTGATATGATTTGGTTATTGGTCAGTCAAGGATTTGCACAACACGTTCTCAACTACAGTGAAAAATTACGGCACTATTTTGTTCAACACCAAGGAAAAGCGTCGTTAATTGTTGAATCCAAAAACAAAAATGATCTTAGTGATATTTCATTTTGGGAAAAAGCGATGCAAAACTTCAACCAACAAATTGGTCAATATACGGGTAATGAACTAATTGACAATCTCACAAACAATTTTTCTACAACTACTTCTGCAAGCAAAGTTGCTTCCCAGATCTCCATTATGGAAGGTATGCAGGCATATTTTGAATATGTTGTAATGTACGTTGGTTGCGGCATTCCAGATATAACTTTAGAAGGAACACCCAAGGATTGGGGAAATCTAAAAATGAAAGCAAATGCGCTACGTAAATACGAACTTGGCTGGTGGATAGATGAATTGGATCCCGCACTGTCAGAGTTCATCAATGCGTCCCAGCATAAAATCAATATTAGCTTTTGGAAAAAAATGTTTAAACACCATGAAGGAGCAGGCTATAAACCAGGGATTTCGGATGGTTGGATTGTCAAGTTTTTCCCTTATGACAGGTATGGAAAGCGAAACAATCTACAGGCGATTTCCAGTTCTGGCCAATTACCTTCTGAAGTGGTAAAAGTCCCTATCCGCTATATTGAAACGTTCAGCAATGGTAGAACGCAAGAAAGCAAATTGGAACTTTGGGCTGGCTTTCTCGGCTTACAGCAAGACAAAAAAACTTTTGGATTAAAACCCGAGATTGGATGGTTGGTCAGAAAAGTCGAAGACAATGAAGACTTATCTGCTATTATGTTAAATGATATTAAGCAAAAAGTTGAACAAAGTAATAGTAAAGGTCAAATCTCTGGCGCATTAAATCTTCGCGTTGATAAATTTCCGGAGCAATTGTTACAAGTCCCAAAGATTAATTTTTTAACAATCAACTTCATTGATTCCGTCAACCTTCCAGACAATATAGGAACAATCCAAATCAAGCATCTTAGTATGTTCGGAAAATACAACAAGAACATCATTGATAGAATCAAGAATTTATTGGGAACAAATACAGCATGGACTATTGGCAATCAACCCTATCATGAATTACTCAAAGAAACAGAACGTACGTTAGATGATAGGATAAAAAGCCAAAATGAATCACTACAGATGATTAAAGATTTGTCAGGTTTTGATTTTACACTACCTAAGGATTACCGTGAAACATTAGCTGAGAAAACGGTTCAAAACTACGAGCTAGGTCTGCCCGGTCTTGTACAGTATGAAAACGGAAAATATATCCTGCAATTCCCCAATGGGGTTTATTCGCATGAAGGAGATTTATTGGACGGAATGCATAAAATGATCCAAGAAGGAGCCGACAATGATTTCCCAATAAAACAATTACCGCTAAATCTTTTATCCAAAATTGGGGCAGACAGTGGTTATATATTCAATCTCAATATTAAACTAACACCAACAAATAACGGATATGCCTATTGCAAAGCAGTATGCCTTTACAATGCACGCCCAACGCTCATCCGTCTTTATTTCTTCTACAAAAACGAAGATGATACTGATATAGACAAGGAAATTGAACGGTGTTTAAGCTCGTTTAAAATAGAAAAATGAAATCAAAGCAATAACTTAACGTCGATTGATTAATAATTTCTTCAAACAGGAGTTCAAACAAATTCTTATCTCCATAATAAGATTATCAAATCGTCAAATTGCCAAATCCTCATTGATAATTCCTACTTTTGCGCCCACACAATAAACAATTATTATAATGTCAACAAAAGGACCTATTTCTCAATTTATTGAGCACAATTACCGACATTTTAATGCCGCAGCACTAGTAGATGCAGCTAAAGGATATGAAAAATTATTGAATGAAGGCGGCAAGATGCTTGTCTCCCTTGGTGGTGCTATGAGTACTGCCGAGTTGGGCGTAACATTAGCCGAGATGATTCGCCAGGACAAGATTCACATGATTTCCTGTACAGGAGCCAACTTGGAAGAAGACGTGATGAACCTCGTTGCTCATTCACACTATAAAAGAGTTCCGGGTTACCGTTATTTCACAGCTCAAGACGAGCAAGAACTATTGGACAACCATTACAATCGTGTAACGGACACTTGCATTCCAGAGGAAGAAGCATTCCGTCGTTTGCAAGACCATTTGTATAGTCAGTGGAAAAAAGCGGAAGATGCAGGCGAAAGATTTTTCCCGCACGAGTTTTTATACAAAACAGTATTGAGCGGTGAGCTGGAACAATACTATGAAATAGACCCAAAAGATAGCTGGATACTGGCTGCCGCAGAAAAAAACCTTCCAATAGTATGCCCAGGATGGGAAGACAGCACGACCGCCAACATCTTCGCAAGTTATATCATCAAAGGGGAATTGAAAGCCAGTACCGTAAAATCCGGTATTGAATACATGGTCTGGCTGACGGAACAATACCGCGAACTAAGCGCTAATCGCGGTATCGGATTCTTCCAGATTGGCGGTGGTATCTCGGGAGATTTTCCGATATGTGTTGTTCCTATGATGGCGCAGGATCTGGAATGGACGGATGTTCCGTTGTGGCAATATTTCTGTCAGATTTCAGACTCTACTACTTCTTATGGTTCATACTCAGGAGCAGTTCCCAACGAAAAAATTACTTGGGGTAAACTTTCTCCCACCACTCCTTCTTATGTAGTGGAAAGCGATGCGACAATCGTCGCGCCGCTGATTTTCTCCTATGTATTGGGAAGATAGTCAACTATAAAGAAAGATTATTGTTTATAAAACAGCAACCAATATGGTTGCTGTTTTGTTGTGTAATATTATTTCCTACTTTCAAATGTATGTTCATGGATAATGAAATTTTCTTTAGAAAACTAAATATTGACGACAAGACTGCCTATCATCAGATCAGATTAGAATGCCTAAAAAATCATCCTGACAATTTCGGAACGTTGTATGAAGATGAATTGAAATCAACAGAATATAAGTTTGACAAAATCATTGACAATCCATCGATTACAGATTTTCTAATGGGAGCATTTGATGGTGAAAAACTAATAGGAATTTGTGGTTTTATCCAGGAAAAAAAACAGAAAACCAGACACCAAGGGGAACTAAGCAGTATCTATGTCAAACCAACCCATAGCGGCAAAGGCATTGGATTTCAACTTATAGAGTCAGCTATTCATTTAGCGTTTCAGATTCCGGAATTAGAACAGCTCGTATTGGGCGTAGTGGATAATAACCCGACCGCAAAACGTCTTTATGAAAAACTGCATTTCAAAGAATACGGCAGACTAGAACATTATTACAAGAGCAATGATAAATATGAAACACTTGTCTTAATGGTATTGCGAAAAAGCTAGAATATGTATTTGAATATTGCAGCTAAAAGAAAATGGATCGCCTTTCGCGAGCCATTTTACAAAAAGTTATATTGGACTATTCTTCCCTCAATCGCTCATCAGTATAAGTAATCTCTGTTTTTCCGTGAGGAGCGGGAACTCCGTTTTCATCGAGATGTACAAAAACGATTTTGTCCACCGTCAATATGATGTTCTTGGTAATTTTGTTACGTACCTGACAATTCAATGTGATGGATGTACGACCAAAATGTGTCGCTTTCAACCCCAGCTCAATAATATCGCCTGGTCTGCCCGGATTTTCAAAATTGATTTCGGACATGTATTTGGTGACGACCCTGTTATTTCCCAACTGTATGATGGCATAAATAGCCGCTTCCTCATCAATCCATTGTAGTAAAGCGCCACCAAACAAAGAACCGTTTGGGTTCAAATCGCCCGGTTTAATCCATTTTCTTGTATAAAAATTCATTGATAAAAATATTCCTTGGGTTATTGTATAGTTTCGGTAACGACGGATTTTTCTTCCGAAAAATCATTCATGATATTGTACAGCGTATCTCGTTCCAACGGTTCTCTCCTAGCCTGTCGTATCATGGCTACCAAGTCGTCCGTGTTCATGGACGGGTTTTGTTCTTCACTTCCCGCCATCGTGTATATCTTCGTCGTATCGTCAATCGTTCCGTCGAGGTCGTCCACTCCATAGTTCAATGTCAACTGGGCATTGTCTCGTCCCAACATCGGCCAATAGGCTTTCAGATGAGGGAAATTATCCAGATAAATACGGGCAATCGCATACAGACGCATATCTTCCGTAACGGAAGACTCGGCTATATTGCTCATGTCATTGTTCTTGTTACGGAATTTCAAAGGAATGAACGTGAAAAATCCGCCGGTTTCGTCCTGCAATTCACGCAGCCTACGCATGTGGTCGATACGGTCAGCATAGCTTTCGATATGTCCGTACAGCATAGTCGCATTGGAGTGCATACCCATCAAGTGTGCCGTACGATGTATATTTAACCAGCCCTCAGCATCTACTTTGTCTGCACATATTTTTTCACGGATAGCCGGAGCAAAAATCTCCGCACCACCACCAGGAAGCGATTCCAAACCAGCCTCTCTCAACAATGCCAAACCTTCTGCTGCACTGACTTTTGCCTTTCGGAACATATAGTCCAATTCTACGGCAGTATAGCCTTTGATATGCAAACTAGGTCTATGTGCTTTGATTTTTTTCAGTAGTTCTATGAAAAATGGAAGGTTCAGTTTTGGATGGACGCCACCTACAATATGAACTTCCGTTACAGGTTGGTCGTCGTAACTGCGTACGATGTCCATCATCTGTTTTTCGGAAAATTCCCAACCTTCTTCTTTGTGTTTGTATGTACGGGAATAGGAACAAAACGCACAAGTGAAAATACAGACATTCGTAGGTTCTATATGGAAATTACGGTTGAAGTAGGTTTTGTTTCCGTTCTTCTTTTCTCGGACAAAATTGGCCAATGCACCAACAAAATTCAAAGAAGCTTTTTCGAATAATGTGATGCCTTCTTCGTCAGAAATACGACTTCCTGCAACGACCTTTTTCCCTATTTTTCTAAGCTCTTCATTCTTCTCAAAATCAATCAATGCCTCTAATTGCTTTATTTTATCTCCCTCCATAACGCTTCGAATTTGCTCACAAATTTACAGTAATAATTAAAAATAGTTCTCTATTCTTTTGTAAACAAAAATCAATACGGAGCAAGCCAGTTAAATGGAGCAACGGGAATATTGCGCAAAACAGCGAACGCTATCACGCTAATCAATACAATCCAAGGCATAGACCTCGTTGCGAAGATGGTATTGGCTATCGTTTTTCCTACAGCTATCAGATAGACACGATAAAAAATGATAGGCAATGCAAATACTGCCAATAGGTTTTGGTGTAATGCCTCGCCAATATGTCCATGCAAAAGTCCAGCAATGCAACGTTGCGAACCGCATCCCGGACAACATAAATGGGTCATCATGAAAAAAGGACATTTTGGAAAAAACTGTCCGAACTTAGGAAATACAAAATAATAAAGCCCGGCTATCGTAACGACAGCCAGGGCAGAAAAAATAAATAAAGTTTTGCGATACTTTAATATATTAATAAATACTATTTTTAGTTATAGCCTTCCCTAAAACCACTTTTGAATGCCGCTAAGAAAACGGAACCGAATATAAGTAAATACAGAATGATAAATACAACTTGCGCGATTGCCGCAATTATCGCCCACTTCTTTGCGTCAGCAGATGCCTGTTGCGCACCAGCAAAATCGCCTAAAGCCCATTTGTTATTGACCTGAGTTGATTTTACAATACTTACAATACCGAAAGGCAGACAGCAAAGTACAGTAGACAATATAGCCCAAACTAAATAGTTGTCCGGAGGCGTTCCGCCTGGTTGTTGGAACTGTGGCTGTTGATATTGTGGTTGTTGCGGTTGAAACGATGATTGCTCGTTAGGTAAATTTTCGGGCATAAAATGATGTTTGTTCAAAAATAGTTAAAAATTTTCTCTATCCTAATTTCATGCCAATAAAATTGCCCATTTTAATGATAGGGTAAAACGCCAATATTTATTTCAATCTTTTTTCCAATACATCCTGTACCTGTTTTTGGTAGGTAATGCTTATAGGAACTTCCCTGTCCAATATCGTCAATGCGTTCTTGTTCCAACTCTGAACCTTGTCCAATGCCACGATGAACGAACGGTGTACACGGATAAATCGTTCCTCTGGCAATTTCTCCATCACGGCCTTCATGCTGAGATGAATCAATATAGAGCGGTTTTCCTTATTGAATATGCGGATGTAATCATCCAGAGCCTCAATATAAACAATGTCGTCAAAGAAGATTTTGTTCCACTGGTAATCGTATTTTACGTACATGAACTCGTTTTCGGGCAACTTGTTGTTTCGGATATCAAACAGTTCTTTTGCCTTTGCAACTGCCCTATTGAAACGGTCCATGCTAAATGGCTTGACCAGATAATCAACCGCATCCAGGTCAAAACCCTGTACCGCAAAGTTGCTGTACGCCGTCGTGAATATCGCCAATGGTTTTTCCGGTAGGCTTTCAAACAACTGCAAACCTGTAATGTCCGGCATCTGAATGTCCAAAAACAGCAAATCAACGGAATGGTTGTGCAGGTACTCTTTGCCCAATAATCCGTCGGTGAATTTGCCACACAATTCCAGATCCTCGTTTTGTTTTACATAGGCTTGCATCAGTTCCAATGCGAGAGGTTCGTCATCTATGATTACGCATTTCATATTTTCGTCTTATTTAACATTAAGCGGAAAGAGCAATTCTACCGCATACTTATTCGGCTCGCTTACAATGTTCAGCGTGTATTGTTTGCCATACAGAAGGTCAAGCCTGCGCCGCACATTGACAATACCCGTTCCCGTCCCTTCCATTTTGGGACTGTTGAGGAAAGTGTCGTTTTCACAATAAAATTCCAAATTGTTTTCCTTAGTGGAAATCCGAACCGAAATCGTGGATGGATGGTGTGCGCTGATGCCATATTTGAAAGCATTTTCCACAAAAGGTATGAATATCAACGGTGGCACCTGTACAAGATTGGTGTCTCCATCCACCTCAAAATTGACCTGTACATTATTGTTCATCCGCATTTTTTGCAAGTCTATATAGCTCTCTATAAACTCGACCTCAGCGTTAAGATGTACATAATTACTGCGCGATTCTTCCAGCGTGTAACGCATGATACGCGAGAGCTTCAATACCGAATCCGCCGTATTGGGATTGCTCGTCACAGCAAGCGTATAGATACTGTTAAGCGTATTGAACAGGAAATGTGGATTGACCTGCGATTTTAGAAAACTCAGTTCCGTTTCCAATTGCTGTTTCGTAATTTCTTCCTTGACTTTTTCTGCAGTGAACCAACGCGAAACGATATTGGCAATACTGCTTCCTATCCACGAAATCAGGAACAGTGTAATAGGACCAGAGGAAAAGAAATAAACGTATTTCGGAAAACGGTTGAATTTTATGTCTCTTTTATGATCTCGTATATATTTCTGAGTCTCGATTGCCGTCCTAGAAATAAAATTAAAGAAATACAGATAAAGGAAAAAACAAGCCAACGTCAATACGATATACAGCAGGATTTTCTTTTTCGCCAATAGCTTGTCGATAAAGACATAACCATTCACAT
>JAATFC010000179.1 GCA_015655435.1 Chitinophagales bacterium
ATTATATCTCGCTGAGTTCCAACCATCGCATCTCTTTTTCGTCCAATAAGCCCGTAATCTCTCCAATACGATTGGACAATTTGCTGATTTCCTCATAAGGTAAATTGCTATCGGTCAATTGAGTTTCTATTTGTTTTTTTTCCTTTTGCAGCTTTTCCAAATCTTTATTAATTTGGTCGAGTTCGCGCTGTTCCTTGTAAGAAAGTCGACGCGTTTCTTCTTTTGCCTGAATCGGAGTGTCTATAACTGTTTTGACAACAGTAGTTGATTTCGTTTCTTTTTGCTCCAGTTCTTTTTGCTTAATTCTATATTGGCTATAATTTCCAGGGAAATCACTCACTACACCATCTCCTTCAAATACAAGCAAATGGTCAACCAATCGATCCATAAAATAACGGTCGTGCGAGACTATCAATACACAACCTGGATATTCCAACAGAAATTTTTCCAATACAGCCAATGTAGGCAGATCAAGGTCATTGGTCGGCTCGTCCAATATAAGAAAATTCGGATTTCGGAATAGAATAGTCAATAGTTGCAACCGTTTCTTTTCCCCACCGCTTAACCTGTCCAGATAAGTATATTGCTTTTCCGGAGTAAAAAGAAACAGTTCCAAAAACTGCGAAGCACTTAGACTACCGCCTTTTGCCAAAGGAAAACTTTCTGCAAAAGATTTGACGTATTCAATTACACGAACATTTTCTTTTATTTCCAGTCCCGTCTGCGAAAAGTTTCCGAAAACAATCGTCTCTCCTACATTAAGTTTTCCGCTGTCTAACGGTTCTAGTTGCTGAAGGATATTGACAAACGTGGATTTACCGACACCGTTTTTACCAATCACACCTACGCGTTCCCCTTTGTTAAACGTATAGTCAAAACCATTCAATATTTTTTTCTCACCAAAACTTTTATAGACCTTTTTCAGTTCGATTATCTTCCCTCCCAACCTGTTCATTTTCACGTCAAGCTGCAAATCCGTGTCCAATACTTTATTCTTGGCGCGCGCTTCGACTTCGTAAAAATTGTCCTGACGCGCACGGCTTTTCGTACCACGCGCACGCGGTTGTTTTCGCATCCATTCCAGTTCGCGGCGATATTCGTTTTTAGCCTTGTCGATACTTGCTAAATCGTTCTCAATACGTGCCGCTTTTTTCTCCAGATAGTTTTCGTAATCGCCACGATAAGTGTACATTTCGGACTGTTCGAGTTCCCAAATCATATTGGTCACCACGTCCAAGAAATAACGGTCGTGCGTTACCAACAATAACGTCAGTTTTTCCTGATTCAGATAGTTTTCCAACCATTCCACCATGCCAACATCAAGATGGTTGGTCGGCTCGTCCATAATCAAAAAAGTGTGACGGTCTTCCAGTCCAATATCCACAAGCGTACGCGCAAGCGCAACACGTTTGCGTTGACCACCGCTTAGCTGTTTGACTATTGCATTATAGTTGTTGATTTGTAATTTCCCCAATATCTGCTTGACGTTCGATTCGAAATCCCAAGCACCCAGTTCGTCGATTTTTACTATCAGGTCGGTCATTTTTTCCGCGTCTTCCGTTTCTACCGCTTCTTCGTATTGGCGGATGATTTCGACATTGGGATGGCTTGCGTGCAGGATATTTTCAATAACGGTTTTGTCTTCGTCAAAAACCGGATTCTGTTCAAAAAAAGCTACGGAAACTTCTTTGTTAACCCACACTTTTCCCTCGTCCGCGGTTTCAAGACCAGCCAATATGCGCAGTAATGTGGTTTTCCCAACACCATTCCGGGCAATAAGGGCGATTTTGTCACCTTCGTTTATATTGAAAGAAATATTTCTGAAACATGGAGTGATACCAAAACTCTTGGTAAGATTTTCTGCTGAAACGTAATGCATGCAGCAAAGATAGCTTACTGAAAAAACTTTCCGCAAAAAGCATTCAATTATTAAACAATTGTTTAATTTTTTGTGCAAATTACATTAGTTTTGTTACGGCAAATCGAACATTCTAGTATTTTTAATTTTAAACAAAAGGATTATGGAAACGAATAGCACAGCAGTTATAGAACTCGTCAAGCAACAAGGATTTCTGCCTTTGTATTTTTACAAAAACGTGGAAACCAATAGAAGTATATTGGACATTTTGTATAAAAATGGCATCCGCATTTTTGAATTCGCATTGAGGGGCGAAGGAATGCTGGAAGTATTGAAAGATATATTGGCATACAGAAACGAGAAATATCCTGACTTCAAAATCGGTGTCGGAACAGTCAAAAGCCCCGAAGACGTTTTGGAAGTAGCCAAATTGGATATTGCGTTTATCAGCAGCCCAGGAATGGACCCAGAAATTGCCAAAGTCGCAGTTGCAAACAACGCCATCTGGATTCCAGGATGTATGACCATCACAGAAATCATGAAAGCGGAACACAACGGGGCTAAAGTAGTCAAACTATGCCCTGCGGCATTATTGACATCCAGCTTCTTGGTAGGCGTAAAAGATATTTTTCCAAAACTAAGTTTCATCCCAATGGGCGGAATCGAAACGCACAAAAACGAGTTGTCACCTTGGTTTGACGCGGGTGCAATAGCCGTCAGTATCGGCAGCAGACTAGTAGGAAAAACGCTTTTGGACAATGAAGCTTTTGACGTAATCCAGTCCAGAATCAACCAAGTACAAGCAATCATTGCAACGATGAGAAAATACAAAGAAATCGAAGCGAACGAGTTGCAACAATTGCACAAAAAAGCGAATATTGCCGGAGAAGAATAGTAACGACAATTTATGATAAAAGATTTTGACCAAAGACTGCACCATCTTATCCAGGAAGCACTGAAGGAAGATGTGGGAAATGGTGACCAGTCAACATTAAGCTGCATTCCAAAAGATCAAGTCGGAAAAGCCGTCCTGAAAATCAAGCAGGACGGTATATTGGCCGGTGTGGAAGTTGCACAGAAAATATTTCAATACCTGTATCCCGACTCTACTTTCACCATTTTCAAAAAAGATGGAGAAGCCATGAAATACGGAGAAAAAGCGTTTGAAGTATCTGCAACGATTCCCGTGATATTGGAAGCCGAACGTCTTGTGTTGAACTGTATGCAGCGCATGAGTGGCATCGCAACCCTTACACATCAATATGTTTCGCTATTGGAAGGCTACCATACCAAAGTATTGGACACGCGAAAAACAACGCCCAATTTTCGGTTGTTGGAGAAAGAAGCCGTTCGCATAGGTGGTGGTGTCAACCATCGTTTTGGTTTGTATGACATGATTATGCTCAAGGACAACCATATTGACTATTGTGGCGGGCTTGCCAAAGCTATCAACAAAGCGCATGACTATGTTGCATCCAATAATCTTGATTTGAAGATAGAAGTCGAAACTAGAAGTTTGGATGATGTAAAAACCGTATTGGACATGGGAAATGGAAAAGTTTTCCGAATAATGCTGGACAACTTCACACCCGAACAGGTAAAAGAAGCCGTCATATTGATTGACAAAAAATTTGAAACGGAAGCCAGCGGTGGCATAAATCTGCAAACAGTACAACTATATGCCGAAAGTGGCGTGGACTATGTAAGCGTCGGTGGATTGATACATCAGGCACAAAGTCTGGACTTGAGTCTAAAAGCGA
>JAATFC010000225.1 GCA_015655435.1 Chitinophagales bacterium
ATGGAAAATGGTGATAGTATGCGTTCCGCAATCAAACAAGTGGCGAGCGCACGTTTTGGTGTGACGAGTTATTATCTGACGGAAGCAGATGAATTGCAGATTAAAATGGCGCAGGGTGCTAAACCGGGAGAAGGTGGACAGTTACCCGGATTTAAGGTGGATGAATGGATTGGGAAAACAAGGCACAGTACACCGGGCGTAGGGTTGATAAGCCCGCCACCACATCATGATATTTACTCTATTGAGGATTTGGCACAGTTGATTTACGATTTGAAAAATGCCAATAGAAAGGCGCGCATCAATGTCAAACTTGTTTCCAAATCTGGTGTTGGGACGATAGCTGCGGGAGTTGTCAAGGCTAAGGCGGATGTTGTTTTGATTTCTGGTTTTGATGGAGGGACAGGTGCTTCTCCGTTAAGTTCTATTAAGCATGCAGGTCTACCTTGGGAATTGGGATTGGCGGAAACGCACCAGACTTTAGTCAGAAATAAATTGCGTGGAAGAGTTGTCGTTCAGGCTGATGGCCAGATGAAAACAGGTCGAGACCTTGCTGTTGCTGCACTTTTGGGTGCGGAAGAATGGGGTGTTGCAACCGCCGCACTAGTTGTGGAAGGCTGCATCATGATGCGAAAATGTCATCTCAATACTTGTCCGGTCGGTATTGCCACGCAAGACGAAGAACTAAGAAAACGTTTTACCGGAGCGGCGGATCATGTCGTGAACTATATTAAGTTCATGACGGAAGAATTGCGTGAAATAATGGCGGAGCTTGGTTTTCGTACCGTGGATGAAATGATAGGCCAGGTGGATAGTATGAAAGTTCGCGACAATATTGACCATTGGAAATTGAAATATCTGGATTTGTCCCCGATACTGTACAAGCAACCGGACGATAATGACACGACGCTTTTCCACTCCGAAAATCAGGACCATGGGCTAGATACCGTATTGGATTGGCAATTGGTAGCGGCTGCGCAATCGTCTTTGCAGAATAAAGAAAAAGTTTTCCAATCTTTTCCAATACGAAATACGGATCGTACCACGGGAACATTATTGTCCAATGAAATTACCAAAATCTATCAGGACAAAGGATTGCCGGAGGATACGATACACTATAAATTTGAAGGAACGGCGGGGCAAAGTTTCGGAAGTTTTGCAGCTCGCGGTTTGACACTGGAATTGGAAGGAGACAGTAACGACTATTGTGGCAAAGGATTGAGTGGTGCAAAAATCATCGTTTATCCTTCCAAAAAAGCATCTTTCAATGCGGAAGAAAACATCATCATTGGCAATACGGCTTTTTACGGTGCGACTTCCGGAGAGGCTTACATAAGAGGTCGTGCAGGCGAGCGTTTTGCGGTGCGTAATTCAGGTGCGAAGATTGTCGTGGAAGGTGTCGGAGCGCATGGGTGCGAATATATGACGGGTGGTATTGTAGTAGTTTTGGGTTCATTTGCCAACAATTTTGCCGCAGGCATGAGTGGAGGTATTGCCTATGTGTACGATCCCAATAATAGGATGCCGGCACTATACAATCCGGAAATGGTAGACCTAGATCCGTTGGACGATGAAGACTTACAAGTATTAAATGGTCTATTGGAAAAACACAGCCAATATACCGGAAGCACGGTTGCAAACTTCATTCTTTCGGATTTGGAAAATCAGGCAAGAAATTTTGTAAAAGTTTTCCCTAGAGAATACAAACATGTGTTGGCAGTAAAAAAAGCAGCGGCAGAAAAACTAATAATTAATTAATGAATAGTGAATAATGAGGAAGGTAAATAGTACAAATCATAATTCATAATTCTGAAATCATAAATTAAAATGGGACATAAAACAGGATTTATAGACCATACGAGGGAATTGCCCAAACATCGTCCTGTAGTGGAACGTATCAAGGACTACAAGGAATTTCACGAGCGCTTTGAAGCTAAAAAACTGAACAATCAGGCTTCCAGGTGTATGGACTGTGGCGTGCCGTTTTGCAGCAGTGGTTGCCCTTTGGGAAATGTCATTCCTGACTTTAACGATGCGGTGTATCGGGAAGCGTGGAAAGAGGCTTATGAAATTCTTTCTTCCACCAACAATTTCCCTGAATTTACGGGACGTATCTGTCCTGCTCCCTGCGACAGTGCTTGTGTCTTAGGCATCAACCAACCTCCGGTGACTATTGAGGAAATCGAAAAACATATTATAGAAACGGCATTTGACGGCGGTTTTGTAAAACCTAAAATTCCTAAAAGAAGGACAGGCAAAAACGTTGCGGTGATTGGTTCTGGTCCTGCGGGATTAGCAGCAGCGGCACAGCTCAACTATGCCGGACATTCAGTTACGGTCTACGAAAGAGATGACGAGCCGGGAGGTTTATTGGTTTATGGTATTCCTGATTTCAAGTTGGAAAAATGGGTGGTTAAGCGACGTATTGACCTAATGAAAGAAGAGGGGATAAATTTTGTCTGTAATGCCAATGTGGGTATAAATGTCAAAATCAACGATATCCTTCGTGAAAACCAAGCCGTGATATTGGCAACCGGTGCGATGGAAGCGCGGGAATTGGATATTCCCGGACGACATCTGAAAGGAATCCATCCCGCCATGCACTATCTGAAGCAGCAGAACAAAGTCAATATGGGAAAAGACCCTTTTGCCAATCCGGAAGTGGAAGGCAATATTGCAGCCGAATGGATTACTGCCGAAGGCAAAAAAGTGGTCGTCATCGGTGGTGGCGATACAGGAAGCGACTGTGTAGGTACATCCAATAGGCAAAACGCGGAAAATGTCATGCAGTTGACACACGGTCCATTGCCTCCGTTAGAACGTACGGACTATATGCCATGGCCTTCTGTTCCCGCTATTTTCACCACGTCTTCATCACAAGAAGAAGGAGTTTTGCGTGAGTTTGGATTGTCTCCGGTAAGTTTTGTGGGTAATGAAAAAGGTGAAGTGACTGGATTAAAAGTTGTTTCGTTGGAATGGCGTTTGGACAATAAGGGTAAGCGTATAAGCCAATTGCAGGTAATAGGAAGTGAGCGTACAATTCCTTGCGACCTTGTTTTGCTGGCGTTGGGATTTACGCATGCAGAGCATGGCGGATTGATTGAAGGACTTGGCGTAGACCTGGACTTGAAAGGCAATGTGAATGCCAATAAGCGTTACGTTACCAATATGTCCAAAGTCTATACTTGTGGCGATGCGCACAGAGGACAATCTCTCGTCGTGTGGGCGATTAGCGAAGGACGTGAATGTGCGAGAGCCGTAGACGAAGATCTCTGCGGAGGCATTTCAGAATTGGAAAGCAAGGATACCAATCTGGAAATAGCCAATATGACAAGTGTATTTGGGTTTTAAATAGTATAATAACGAACCTCATATTCTTATGGGGTTTTCTTTTTTTATAACATTTGTTGCAACAAATATTTCGTATATTTGTGTAAAATAAGGAGAATATATTATGGAAATAGGTATTGGCATGTTTGGGGATATTTCGGACAACCTGAAGACAGGTGAACCGATGACTGCCCAGAAAAGATTGAACGAATTACTGCAACAAATTCAACTGGCAGACCAAGTCGGGCTGGATGTATACAGTATTGGCGAACATCATCGTCCTGACTATGCGGTTGCAAGTCCCGAAATCGTATTGGCTGCTGCGGCTTCTACTACTAAAAACATAAAACTCAGCAGCGGTGTTTCTGTATTGAGTTCGGCAGACCCTGTCAAGTTGTATCAGGATTTTTCCACGATAGACTTGATATCCAATGGTCGTGCAGAGATTACATTGGGTAGGGGAAGTTTTATTGAGTCGTTTCCGTTGTTTGGTTACAATTTGGAAGAATATGATGGTTTGTTTTCGGAAAAACTGGATTTGATGCTCAAGCTGGATGAGAACAAGCCGTTAACATGGAAAGGGAAATATCGTGCACCGTTGTATAGCCAAGAAGTGTGGCCACATCCGGTACATAATCATCTGGATATGTGGATAGCCGTGGGAGGAACGCCTGCATCTATAAAAAGGGCAGCCGTATTGGGACTTCCATTGGTCGTTGCCATTATCGGTGGAACATTGTCCCAGTTCAAACGATTAGTCCAATATTATAAGGACGAATATATCGCCGCTGGACACGATCCTAAAAACATGCATATTGGTATTCATTCGCATACGTTCATAACAGAAACCGGAAAGGATATTGAGGATAAATTCTTCCCGTACTATGCTGCGCAAATGAACAGGATCGGGCGTGACCGTGGATGGCAACCATATACGGCCGGACAGTTTCATTTCAGTTCGACGAAAGACGGAGCTTTGTTTGCAGGCGACCCGAATGAAATAGCGGATAAAATTTTATATGCAAAAGAAATGTTTGACTTGACTAGGTTTTTAGCACAAATAGATGTCGGAGGTGCTCCGCACGAAGACTTGATGAAAATGATTGAATTGGTCGGAGATAAAGTCGCTCCGCAGGTGAGATAATTTTTATAAAACTGAATGGTTTGAAAATGGAAGAGGCTGCTAAAAGCAGCCTCTTTTTTGTTGAGTTGGTTTTGTTTTCGATACTATAGCGATGCAATAAATTTTAATAGTTTGTTCCTGTCCTGTGCACTAAGATTCATAAAATTACTTTTTGCATTTGCCGCTTCGCCACCATGCCAAAGGATTGCTTCTTCGGCAGACCGTGCTATTCCATCATGCAAATAATAAGTAGAACCATTAACTATTCCCAACAGCCCAATACCCCAAAGTGGAGCAGTGCGCCACTCACTTCCAGACGCTAGATAGTCTGGTCGGTTGTCTGATAGTGCCGATCCCATATCATGCAATAATAAATCCGTATATGGGTGGATTCTTTGATTGTTGAGCG
>JAATFC010000090.1 GCA_015655435.1 Chitinophagales bacterium
GCTGAAAGCTCGATGATGGCACAATTAATTATGGCTCAAAAACATTAGTTGCAGAAGCGCGCAAGCTGGATCATTTTTAAGGTAAATTTTTTTTTAAAAAATAGTCTACAAATTTGGTAGATTAAAAAACTGCATTTATGTTTGCAATATGAAAGGAAAGAAATACACTTTATTTTTTTACACGATGCATATGCGAATGCGTTGCTGTCGTAAGGATTGTTGTTGTTAAAAGCATCATTATTTTACGTCTTTCATCTACTTAACAATTTCCATAACAAAGCAGGGCGTTCCTGCATTTTAAAACAAAATTTTATGTCTAACAATCTCGCACCCAACTCCAGCAACGGTCTGCTACCTGTATGGGGCAGTCAGCACCACAACCAGTTCAACTACAATTTTCAGCCGCTTCTTTCCGGTGACAAGTTTCCGGCTTTTGTCTTGAACGGCTCTTATTTTATCAGTGTCAAGGAAAAAGAATTGTTTGCACAACCGTTTATCAGCTTGCAGGACGTATTGGACTATCCGCAACCGTTGGTATTGGCTTTCCTCAGTGTGACGGACAAACTGATTGATATCGAAGCATTGAAAAGTTTTCAGGCGGATATTGAGGTAATGGGCGGTCGTTTGTTGGTAATCACCAATGGAGACAATAAGCAATTTACGAACAAAATAAGAAAAGAAAACCAACTCAATATATGGCAGGATAAATATCAAGAATTGGTAGAGGATGCAGGTCTATTCGATGCACAGAACCCAATATCAGATTGGCTTTCAGGTGTTGATGCAGATATTCCACTTCCTGCGTTTTATGTGGTCGGCAAAGATGGAAATATCGTTTTCCACCATATTGATTATGCGCTGAAAACGGTGGATGGAAAAGGATTGGTCGACGGTTCGTTTGTACGCAATCTATTGACCTCCGTGTATCAGGCATCATCCGAAAAGGATGAGCTGTTAAGAAAAGCAATCTCATAAAAAATCATTATACAAGCAATGGCTATCGTAGAAAGCACTTATCGTTTTTTCTAAACTACACTTTACATTACATACATTTTGGACTCCGATATTTCTATATTGGGGTCTTTTTATTTTCCCAAATTCGAAAGCAATTCAATCAAGTTTCCATTATATTTGACACTCTTTCTTAACGTGTTTAAAACAATCAAAGTTATTGCATGAAAATTCTCGTCACAATAAGTAAAACTCCCGATACGACCTCAAAGGTTGCATTTACGGACAACGACACGCAGTATGACACCAATGGCGTGCAGTGGATAATCAATCCTTACGATGAATGGTACTCGCTCGTGAAAGCGGTAGAGCTTAAAGAAAAAGACCCTTCCGCGACTATACATATTGTTACCGTTGGTGACGCTACTTCCGAACCTATTTTGCGTAAAGCATTGTCGATTGGTGGAGATGAAGCCATCCGGGTAAACAAAGTTTCCGCTGAGCCTTTCGATATTGCAACGCAGTTGGCACAAGTAGCAAAGGAAGGTAGCTACGACATTATATTTACCGGAAAGGAATCTATAGACTATAACGCGGCTTCTGTTGGTGCGATATTGGCTGAACTATTGGATTTGCCGTTTGTTCCATTGGCGACAAAATTGGATATTGATGGTTCTTCTGCAACTATAGTTCGCGAGATAGAAGGTGGAGAAGAAACGGATGAACTCGCAATTCCGTTTGTAATAGGAACTACTAAAGGCATGGCCGAACAGAGAATTCCCAATATGCGTGGCATTATGGCGGCAAGGTCCAAAGCATTGAAAGTATTGGAACCTGTAGCTATTGATACGCATGTAGAAGTAATCAAATTCGAAATGCCTCCTGCAAAATCCGGTGTAAAACTATTCGAACCCGGGCAGGAAGAAGAATTAATAAAAGTATTGCACGAAAAAGAAAAAGTTATTTAATCGATAATTGATATTGGACAATTGACGATATTTTTAGACATTGTCTATTGCCAAATTATCCTATCCTCAAATTAGAAAATATGTCAGTTTTAGCAATTATAGATCATTCAGAAGGCTCAGTGAAAAAATCAACCCCCGAACTTCTATCATATAGTGCGGCATTAGCGGCACAACTCAATACGGAAGCTGTTGCGCTTGTATTGGGAACTGTTACGGAAGACTTAGGAACGCTTGGAAAATATGGTGTTTCCAAAATATATCAAGCATCTGATGCGGCGTTCGATACGGCTGACGGACAAGCGTTGTCAAAAGCAATTACAGAATCGGCAGCTCAGGTCGGAGCAGATATCGTCGTATTTCCAGATGGTGATTTGGCATTGGGAGTTGCACCTCGTGTAGCTGTAAGACTTAATGCTGGTTTTGTTTCCGGCGTTAGTTCATTGCCGGAGGGCGATAGTTTTACGGTGAAGAAAGCAGTCTTTTCTGGGAAGGCATTTGCATGGAAC
>JAATFC010000193.1 GCA_015655435.1 Chitinophagales bacterium
ACTATTGGACTATGACCAGCAGATTAGTTTGACACAAGGAGATATCAATCGTATGAAGGACATTCCTGTGATGAACATGGATAGTTCCAACCAGCTCTTTGTGGATTTGTACAAAACAGAACTAGCATCTTTGGAAACATCCTGGCAGCAACTCAAAAAAAATAACGAAACACATCAAAAAGAGATACGGGAACTACAAATGATGGTCTCCAAGAACTATTATAGGATAATTGATCTACAGCACATACTTACGGAACAGATTACCAACTATTCTTTTCGCACGTTCGGGAAAGAAACCAACTATATATGGGAAAAACCGGCAATAGAAAAAGCAGACCAACAGGAGGCAGCTTTTTCGAAAATATCTTTAGACATTAATCAGCAGATTATTGTTTCCTATTTCCAACAAAACATACGAAGCCATTTCTTTTTCGCATTCATACTATTTACATTATTCATCTTTTGGGTTAGAAAGAACTATCGGATAGTTGCTAAACTAGAGAATCGTGATAGTATTCTTCAAACACTCGAAGACCCACATACGGTATCGTCTTTTCCCATACTGTCGGCATTCATGGTAGTGCTTAGTCTTTGGCCTTTTTTGGATTTGAATGCACCGGAAGCGTACATGATTATCATGCAGTTGTTTTTGTTTATCATTACTTCCGTTTTTATCTTTAAGCATGGTTCCAAAAGCGAACGAAAAATATGGATAGGTGTGTGCCTGATTTACATATTGTATACAGCGATCAGCACTAGTTACCATTTTGGTTTGTGGTTACGTTTAATATTGATTTTCATAAATTTTTTCTTGGCATATAGTGCGCGTTTCTTCTTAAAACTCAAAGGCGGAGATGTTAGAATAAAAGGTATCACGCGTACATTGCTGTATATAGTTATCATCATAAGTGTATTGGCAATAATATTGAACTGTATAGGTCGTGTAACGCTATCAGAAGCGTTTACCAATGCCGGATTGATTGGTTTTGTACAGATAATCGGTCTAAGTATATTTAAGGATATAATGGTTACTGCTATACAATTAAAAAATGTGGTTAATGATTTGAAGAAAAAGCAGCGTTCTTTTTTAGATATGCAGTCAATGAGTAACAGAATATTCAATTTATTGTCTTTCCTTACGCTGTTTTTGTGTTTTGTGGTGTTTGCCATCAATATGAATTTTTACAACGTTTTGTATAAAGGATTCATGGCTTTGTTGTTTGACTCAAGAACGATTGGGTCTACTACTTTTACCATTGGGAATATCCTGCTTTTCTTTATAGTAATCTACCTGTCCACATTGGCCCAACGTTATGTAGGGTATTTGTTTGGCAGTGATTCTGACCATTCCATTCCTGAGGGAAAAAGGGGATCCAGGATTGTAATTTGGAAATTGGTTATTATCATCGTGGGTTTTGCATTGGCAATAATGGTATCCGGGCTGCCATTGGACAAGGTAACTATTGTATTGAGTGCATTAGGAGTTGGAGTCGGATTAGGATTGCAAAATGTAGTCAACAATTTTGTTTCGGGACTGATTTTGATATTTGAACGTCCATTGCAAGTTGGCGATTATGTAGAAGTTGGCGGACTCAAGGGCTGGGTCAAGGATATTGGAATTAGGGCTACGCGAATGGCCAATAATGACGGAGCCGAGATTATCGTTCCAAACGGGTCAATCTTGTCCGGCAACGTAATCAACTGGACATTGAGCAGTTCTCGTATTCGGATTGAAATAAATCTTAAAATATCTCCATTATCTGCATTGTCGCTCGCTAAAGAAATCATTAATGAAGAAATTCTAAATTATGAACATACGATAGATTCTATGCCGCCCGAGATTCACCAAATGAACCTGAATAGTGCTACTACAGAATTAAAAGTTTGGTTCTGGGTTGACCATATTAACCGTAAGGAAACTGCAAAAAGCACGATTCTGAATGCTTTATTTGTCCGATTTGACCAAAGTGGAATTTCGATGGAATAGAGATTTGTGGATTAAAAATGGAAGTGCTTATTTTTCCTATAATTTACATTATGTTAATATTATATTATTGAGAATTATGAGACTCATATATGTTCGGCATTATTTGAAAAGGTATTCATGTGGTAGTGATTTGAAAAAATTATAAGTCAATTTTACCCCGTCCGCTCTGGAAATACGTGGAGTCCAGTTCAATATTTCTTTTGCTTTTGTAATATCCGGTTGGCGTTGTTTCGGATCATCCGTTGGCAACGGTTTATACGTTATTTTTTGGTTAGAGTCCGCTAGTTTTAAAATCTCTTCCGCAAATTCTTTAATTGTAATTTCATCTGGATTACCAATATTGACGGGATAGGCATAGTTGCTTAATAATAACCTGTAAATACCTTCTATCTGATCATCGACGTAACAAAACGACCGAGTCTGGCTACCGTCACCATAAACCGTCAGATCCTCACCTCTCAAAACCTGTCCAATAAAAGCAGGTAAAGCACGTCCGTCATTGAGACGCATACGTGGTCCATATGTATTGAATATACGAACAATCCTAGTTTCTAATTTATGATAATTATGATAGGCCATTGTGATGGCTTCTTGAAAACGTTTTGCTTCATCGTAAACGCCACGCGGACCGATTGGGTTCACATTTCCCCAATAGTCTTCAGTTTGGGGATGAACAAGCGGATCCCCATATATTTCACTGGTTGACGCAACCAATATTCGAGCGCCTTTTTCCTTGGCCAAGCCAAGACAGTTGTGGGTACCTAGAGACCCTACCTTTAATGTCTGTATGGGTATTTTAAGATAATCAATAGGGCTAGCTGGCGAAGCAAAATGCAGGATGTAATCTAGTTTCCCGGGAACGTAAATGTAGTGTGATACATCTTGATTGTAGAAAACGAAATCCTTGTTTGGAAAAAGATGCTCTATGTTTTTCAGGTCTCCGGTTATCAGGTTGTCCATTGCCACAACTCGATATCCCTCATTGATAAATCTGTCGCACAAATGAGACCCGAGAAAACCTGCTGCACCCGTAATTAAAACACGTTTTTTTTCCATACTGAAATATATAGAGCACAGAACCCAAACCAACTATTGCAACAATTCCGGTTTTTCTTTCTCCAGACGTTCATAGACATCTTTGACTTCCTGGCTCATGTTTCTCGGAAGAATGAGGATTGCGTCATCCGTCTCTACCAAGACAATATTGTCCACACCTAAAAACTCAACGTGTTTGTCTGTTCCCAAGACTAGGTTTTGTCGACTTGGACCTTCCTCGTGGTTGTCCAAATACTCCCAAAGTGAGTCAAAAGAACCCAAATCGCTCCAACCAAATTCAGAGGAAACAACTTTGATCTTATTGGAACGCTCCATTACTGCATAATCCACGCTTTTCGACGGTATCAGATTGGAATCTTCCAAGTTCAAAACATCTCCGACTCTATTCTCAAAGGCATTTTTTGAAAAGTTGAATATTTCTGGTTCATATTTTTCTAATTCTGACAAAAAGACGCCCGCTTTAAAGCAAAACATCCCACTATTCCATAAATATCTACCAGTACTAAGGTATTGTTCTGCTTTTTCCTTGTTAGGTTTTTCTCTAAATCCGATTACTGAATTGCCTTCAAATTCAATATAGCCATAGCCCGTTTCAGGTCTTTGGGGCACGATACCAAATGTTACAAGATTGCCGTCATGAGCCAGTGATACAGCTTCATGGATTGCTTTTTCATAAAATGGCTCACCCGTAATCACTTGATCTGATGGGGTTACCAATAAAATAGTATCCTCTGATACCGCAAATGCAGCAAATGCAATGGCGGCAGCCGTATTACGAGGTGTAACCTCTACGATTTCATTATATTCCTTAATCCCAATACCATTTAGGTTTTCTTCGGATAAGTTTCTATTACTCTGATTTCCAACAATTAATAACCTATCTACCAAAGGTTGATTTCTTATAGCACATAACTGGAATAAGGTTTTGTTTCCAAAAAGAGGGATATATTGCTTTGGGCGTGATTTTCTGGACAAAGGCCACAATCTACTACCAACACCGCCCGTAAGAATGACTTGTACTATTTGTTGTTCCATGTTATTTCTAAGTTCTGTAAAAACTAATAAGCTTCTGGCTCTCCCTTGATTACATTGATAACGGTCATAAAGACAATTCTGACATCCAACATCAAGGACCAATTTTCCATATACCAAATATCGTGTTCGACTCTTTTTTCCATTAAAGAAAGCTCTTTCGTTTCGCCCCTGAAGCCATTTACCTGAGCCCAACCCGTTATTCCAGGTTTTAAAAACTGGCGTACCAAATATTTTTCAATCAGCTCTTGATATTGCACTGTATGTTTGAGCATGTGCGGGCGTGGTCCTGCAATACTCATCTCCCCTTTCCATACATTGAAGAATTGTGGCAGCTCATCAATACTCGTTTTTCTCATGAATGCGCCAAATTTGGTTAAACGAGCATCATTTTTAGTGGCTTGTTTGTTGTCGGAATTGGCATTAACCTTCATACTTCTAAACTTGTAGCAGTTGAATGGTTTATTGTCTTTTCCAGATCGTTGTTGTTTGAAAATGACTGGTCCCCTCGATTCGAGTTTGATAATCAATGCAATTATTGGATATAACCAAGAAAGAATAAATACAATTACCAACGAACTGAACGCAAAATCAAACATGCGTTTCTTAATCCTGTTTCGAAGAGAGGACAGCGGCTCTGCCCTAAAGTTAAAAATCTGCAAGCCTTTATCGGCAATGACTTCTTCTTCTATGAAATGTGTACTTCTATTGTTTTTG
>JAATFC010000373.1 GCA_015655435.1 Chitinophagales bacterium
AAAGTGGTTATTCTTTTGAGAAAAACTACATGTTCCTCTTTGTATATTCCCAAATCGTCAGGAGATATCCTTCCCTCCGGCGACACCGCAACAGCTTCCGTAAATATCAACCCCGCACCTCCAACCGCGCGTGAACCCAGATGCACGAGATGCCAATCATTGGCAAATCCATCAATGGCGGAGTATTGGCACATGGGCGAAACGACGATACGGTTACGCAGTTCAACGGACTTTATTTTTAGAGGGAAAAACAGTTTTGACATGGGATATTTTTTGAAAACAATGTTACAACATTAGTTTTATTTTGGTAGGTTTTTTCTTCCTAAAATCATTATAACATTATGTTTCGATTTGGAATGTGATAGTTCTAATATTAGAAGTAACTTTGCGCCCGTTATGCAAATACAGGTTTTAAAATCGAAAGTACACAGAGCGGTTATTACCGAAGCGGATTTGAATTATGTTGGCAGCTTGACGTTGGACGAGGACTTGATGGATGCCGCCAATATGATTGAAGGCGAGAAGATACAGATTGTCAATGTCAACAACGGCGAGCGCATTGAGACCTATCTTATAAAAGGTAAAAGAGGCAGCGGGACAGTATGTCTCAATGGTCCTGCGGCACGTAGAGGGGCTGTAGGAGATGTCATCATCATTATTTCGTATGCATTGATGGATTTTGAAGAGGCCAAAAAATTCCAACCATGGGTTGTTTTCCCTAAGGAAGGAACCAACAAACTATAATTTTTTTTGCATACATCAAATATTCCTGCTGTAATTCAAATTATACGGAGAATTACGGCTTTTTTTTGGTAGACATTTGAAATAATCCCACCTTAGGTTCACAATAGCGCTAAAACACTGTTGGTTCGCCAAGACATCTTTATTATACATTAAGGCTTATTACATGAAAAATATTGAGTTTCCAAAAACCAAGATATACACGACCAGACAAATAGGTTTTCTTCGTGAGATATGGAGGTTGCAGGGCAAGAAAGTTGCATTTACCAATGGATGTTTTGACATTCTGCATATTGGACATATCGCGTCGCTTTCCAAAGCTGCCGAAAAGGCGGACATATTGATTGTCGGTATTAATTCCGATGACAGCACACGCCGCCTGAAAGGTGCGGAACGCCCTATCAATGGACAAAACGAAAGAGCAGCCATGCTTGCCAACCTACTTATCGTCGACGGGGTCTTGGTTTTTGAAGAAGACACGCCATTGGAACTGATTAAAGCAGTAAAACCCGATTTTCTGATAAAAGGTGGCGATTATACCATCGACCAGATTGTCGGAGCCAAAGAAGTACAATCATGGGGCGGCGAAGTCGTCATCAACGAAATCATTCCCGGAGTATCGACAACCAATCTCATAGACAAAATACAGCACCTATAACCTATTCATTACCATTATCTTATTGTTAAGAGCTTCGTATTTTCTTAAGGATGATGTATTTTTATATTCAATAAGCCTAAGGATTAAACATGAAAAAAGAAAATACCCTAATTCCAAGAGATATAAGTTGGCTTAGTTTCAATGGACGCGTGCTTCAGGAAGCAAACGACCCAATGGTTCCTCTGATTCAACGGATACATTTTTTGGGCATTTTTTCCAACAACATGGATGAGTTTTTCCGTGTACGTGTAGCGGCGTTGAGACGTATGGTGGAACTGAAAGGTAAAAAAGTCAATTTTCATCTTGAAATAAACCCTCAAAAGATATTGGATGAAATCCAGCAGGTCGTACTCCATCAACAAAACGAATTTGACCGTATCTGGAACAGTATCCAAAAGGACATGGCGAAAGACAATGTCTTTTTGGTGGATGATGAGCATCTGACAGAAAAACAACAAGAATTTGTTCGTCAATATTTTGAAAAGGAAGTTGAGTCCAATGTCATTCCTCTTCTCATCGAAAACATTCCTACATTTCCTTATTTGCGGGAAAAAAGCCTTTACCTCGGTGTCGTCATGAGCAAATCTGATTCTGCCTATTCACAGAAATTTGCTGTTGTTGAAGTCCCAAGCCGCACGGTTGGGCGATTCAAGGAGCTACCGACGGACGACCCCAATATCCATCAGATTATCCTATTGGAAGACGTCATTAAGTTCAACCTACCACATATATTTTCCTATTTCGGGTTTAATCGTTTTGATGCTCACGTATTCAAAGTGACCAAAGACGCGGAATTTGATATTGACAACGACATTTCTACTTCGCTTGTACAGAAAATAGAAAAAGGGTTAAAAAATCGAAGAAAAGGGAAAACCGTCCGTTTTGTCTATGACAAAGCCATGAATCCCATTTTGTTGGAATACCTGCTCAACAGGCTGAATGTCAGCCGAAAAGACTCCATTATTCCGGGCGGAACAATACATAATTTCAGGCATTTCATGGATTTTCCGGACGTATTTCCACCTTCCGACAAGTCCATCATACAGTCCTCGTTCGTGCATCCAAAATTCAAGGACAAACTCCGTGTGACGGACGTTATATTGAAAGACGACGTTCTGCTCTCTTTTCCTTACCATTCTTTCGTATCGGTAATAGACCTGTTGCGTGAGGCTGCAATGGACCCGACCGTGGAAAGCATCAAAATAACCGCTTACCGCCTTGCATCTAACTCAAAAATAGTCAATGCGTTGATTAATGCAATCCGTAACGGCAAGCAAGTCACCGTAATGCTCGAATTGCGTGCACGATTTGATGAAGAGGCCAATCTGGAATGGAAACAGGTATTGGAAGAAGAAGGAGTAAGAGTTTTGCTGGGTGTACCCAATATGAAAGTCCACGGCAAGATGTGCATCATCAAAAAGCGCATCCAAAACAAAACCATCCAATATGGATTTGTAAGTACGGGAAATCTCAACGAGAAGACAGCACGATTCTATTGTGACGAGTGCCTCATGACCGCCAACAGAAACGTGATGGCCGACATCAACCGGATTTTCAAATACCTGGAAGACCCCAGAGTCATCAACCAAAAATATCTTGCAGCATGCAAAACGCTTTTGGTCTGTCCGACCAATATGCGCGATGTATTCATTTCTCTGATAGACAGGGAAATCAGGGCTGCCAAGACCAGAAAAAAAGCCAAGATTGTAGTAAAAGTCAACTCTTTAAGCGATACCGCATTAATCAACAAACTCTATGAAGCGGCATATGCGGGAGTGGAAATACAATTGATTGTCCGTGGTATTTTCTGCGCCATGTCCGAAAACAAAAGGTTCAAGATTCCGATGCAGGCAATCAGCATTATCGACCAGTATCTGGAGCACGCCCGTATCCTCATTTTCCATAATGGTGGCAACGAAAAAATCTATATATCCTCGGCAGACTGGATGGTACGCAATCTTGACCACCGTGTGGAAGCGGCAATTCCCATACTGAAAGAAAAGCAGAAAAAAGAAATCAAGGAAATCATTTCCATACAATTACAAGACAATGTTAAGGCGCGCATATTGGACAATAAATTGTCCAACAAATATGTTTCGCATAAAGCAGGCGAAAAATCTATACGTTCCCAAGCCGAAATCTATAATTTTCTTGTAAAAAACAAATAAAGTTTACGTCATTGAAATTAGCAGCAATCGATATTGGCAGCAATGCCGCACGTCTCTTAATCGTTGAAATTCTAGAAAGCAATAAAGAAATCTCCTTCAACAAAATAAACCTTGTCCGCGTACCATTGCGCCTAGGTCTTGATGTTTTCCAAAAAGGAGAAATTTCGCCTATGCGTGAGCGGATGATTCTGGAATCCATGCAGGCATTTCGTCACTTGATGGATGCGCATGGAGTTAGTTATTTCCGAGCGTGTGCGACAAGCGCCATGCGCGATGCCAGAAACAGCAAAAAAATCCTCAAAGCCGTTAACCAAAAAGCGGAGATTCCCATTGAGATTATAAGTGGAGACGAAGAGGCTTCTTTGGTTTTCGAAAACCATATTGCAGAAACGCTGACCAACGACAAAGGTTATCTTTATATTGACGTAGGCGGTGGCAGCACGGAATTGAGCTTCATGGTCGACGGCAAACATATCTATCGACATTCTTTCAATATTGGGACTATTCGTTTGCTGCAAGGACTTGTGACGCCGAGAGACTGGCAAAACATGCGAAACGCCATAAACAGAAACATTAAATCCGTTAAGATTCCTATAGTCGGCATTGGTTCTGGAGGCAACATTAACAAGGTTTTTTCCATTAGCAAAAGGAAAGACGGAAGCCCTCTCACAGTAACCCTTCTTAGTGAATATCTGAAAAAAATGTCCGGACTTACCGTCGAAGAAAGAATGCTACAATACAACTTCAAGGAAGACCGTGCCGATGTTATCGTTCCTGCGTTGCAGATTTATGTCAATGTGATGCACTGGGCGGGAATCAGGGATATATTGGTTCCAAAAATAGGATTGGCAGATGGGCTTGTTCACCAACTATACGAACAACTAAGCGAACAAAATCTTATTCCTTAGTATTGGGCGGTACCTCTTCCAGCATTACGCGCGTCAACCCTCGGTAGACAAATCCTAAGGCAATCGCACCACCGCGTGTCACGTCAATTACTCGACCACGGTCAGCCATTCGCTGGTGCATTCGGTCATTGATACGAACAACGATACTTTTGTTGTTGGAAAGATTAGTCACGCGCACCCATGTATTCAGTTTGTAAAAGTTGCTGGCAGCCGTCATTTTGGCCTGGTCCAGAAATTCGCCGGTGGATGTTTCACTTCCCTGCAAGCTTTTGCTGTAAAAGCTCGCAACACCATATACAATCTTGCCGTGGTCGGCGGTGGCGGCTTTGATAGTCGCCTTTCCCTGTGCATACAACTGACCATTGAACGAAAGAAAAATTCCGGTCAACACAAGCAAAAAACGTATATGAAAAAGCCATTTTCTCAATTAAAGCCAGATAAGTGAAATAATTTTTCTTTCTGAATAAAATCAATCTTTGTATTAAATTACCATTCTTTTGGAACAATAGTATTGCAATATAGCGAAAAATGAAAAAATTAAGCATCTTATTGACTTTTGTCAACTTATTGGCAGCAACCGTTTACGGACAAAATACGCTGAATACCATTCATACAAAAGAAGCGTACGCACAATTGCCTGAAGACAAAAAACTTGTGCTTCTGCAAGACAGCATACCTGACTTGAAATACAATCTGGTATATGCAACCACCAATAATTTCACACATACCAAACTATACGAAAACCCAAAAGTATTGACCTCCAAACCAATAGCAAGCGCATTGAAAAAAGCAGCAGAAAGTCTGCGTAGTAAAGGTATAGGGCTATTGATATTCGACGCATATCGCCCCTATTCCGTTTCTAAAAAAATGTGGGAAATCGTTCATGACGACCGTTACGTCGCCAATCCTATACACGGTAGCGACCACAATCGCGGCACAGCCATTGATATCAGTTTGTACAACTTAAAAACAGGCAAGCCACTTAACATGCCAACGGACTTCGACAATTTTACAGAAAAGGCACATCTTTCCTACCTGCCAAAATCTGCAACTATATTAGCAAACAGAAACCTGCTGCAAAATACAATGAAGACGGTAGGTCTACGTCCGCTCTCTACGGAATGGTGGCACTTCTCGCTTCTCAATAGTAAAGAGTTTGAAGTATTGGATTTGGATTTTGAGGAACTGTAGACACGTCTTCAGACCACTATATTCTCATTTATCTGATTTCTTAATTAGTTTTACTATCCCAACAATCCTTTTTTGACCTCGTCCAATTTATAGCGTGAAATAGGAATAAGATTTCCATTTTCCAGTTGGACATATTGACCGTCCTTCTTGATAATACTTTTTACAAAAGACTTATTGACCATATGCGATTGGTGTGTACGAATAAAACCATAAGTCGCTAATATCGATTCATAGTGATGCATAGGTTGGGAAGACAATAATTTTTCTCCGTTTTCCAAATAAATAAATGTATAGGAATTGTCGCTTTCACAATGCAATATCTCTCGTACATAAACAAATCTTGTTTCTCCCGTGGATGCAATGGCAATACGATGATTTTCAAGATGGTGACGGTTTTGCAAAAGAGAAAGTAGGTTATCCAAATTCTCATTTTTTTTCTGCAAAGCGACTTTTTTTTCAGCACGCTGGACTGCGTTTTTTAGTTGTTCGATATCGATGGGTTTTAGTAGATAATCCACAGCAGATACACGCAAAGCCTGAATGCCATAATGATCATAAGCCGTAACAAACACAATCGCCAAGTCCGAAAAATCAATGGATTCCACTATATCAAATCCCGATTTGCCAGGCATCTGAATATCCAGAAACAATAGTTCCGGACGTTTTTCCCGAATAAGTTGTATCG
>JAATFC010000153.1 GCA_015655435.1 Chitinophagales bacterium
ATGCCCGTTAGGATTTCGTAGGGGATTGTCCCTATTGATTTGGCAACCTCGCTTACGGTAATGTTTGAACCGAAGATCTCGACTGGATATCCTTCGTACACGTTGGAAATGTCTGTAATGTCTAACATTGCCATATCCATACAAATATTTCCCAATATGGGAGCTTTGAAGCCTTTTATAAAAGCAAAACCATTTCCATTTCCTAATTTTCTATTGAGTCCATCCGCGTAGCCAATCCTAATGGTAGCTATCGTTGAATCTCTGAATACTTTACCTTTTCTATTATAGCCAACAGTATCCCCAGCTTTTATTTTATGAATCTGAGCTATGGTGGTAATCAGCGTGGCAACGTTTTCTAATTTTTCCTGAATAAGATTTGCACTGTCAACTCCATATAGTCCGATTCCCAGTCTCACCATATCCAATTGATATTCGGGAAAACGGATGATACCAGATGTATTGGCAATATGTCTGATGAACGAATATCCTAATCCTTTCCCCAAAATGTTAACTCCTTGTAAAAATTCGTTCGCTTGTTTTCTGGTGAAGTTATCCTCATTAGGGTCTTCGCTTGCAACAAAATGAGAGAATGCAGAACGTACGTGCATGGTATTGTTTGAATTCAGCAATTCTACCATCTTTTCTATTTCATCCAGCTCAAATCCCAGACGATGCATGCCTGTATCTATCTTAAAGTGTATTGGATAACTCTTCAGATTTTGGCTTTGAAGGAAATTATGGAATGCATGATAAATTTTAAAAGAAAATATATTGGGTTCCAATTGATGGTTGACAATCGCATCAAATGCTTCTTCATCAAAATTCATTACCATAATAGGTAAAGTAATACCTGAATTTCTCAACGCGATTCCTTCGTCAGCGTATGCAACAGCTAAATAGTCTACATTATAGTATTGTGCCATGGTTGCGACTTCAATACTACCACAACCATAGCCAAAAGCCTTGACCATTGCAACAATTTTCGTTTCAGGGCGAATGTATTTCCTATATAGTTGCAGATTATGCGCAAGTGCAGGAATGCTGATTTCTAGTCTGGTTTGATGGACAGAGTTGGCTAAAAATCTTGCAATACGCTCAAAAGAAAATTTTCTTGCGCCTTTTAATAGTATAGCTTCTCGATTGAAATTCAAGAATTGTATATTGTCCAGAAAAGTATTGACGTCTGTAAAAATGTCGAGTTGTTTGAATTTGTTTTGTAGCAAACTAGAAAGTTTTTGCCATGTTTGCCCAATCGCAACAACTCGTCCAATATGATTTTTCTCCAAAAGAGCAACTATGGATTTATAGTTGTTTTCGTCATAGTATGCCAAATCGGAAATTATAACCGTTTGTTCAATCTTCTGCTGCCGCAAAAAGGAAAGTGCAATATTGAGTGAATTGATATCAAAGCTATAGCTGTCATTGATTAGTGTGCAATTGTTCCATGCCGGAACAATCTGCAAACGCATATCGACAGGACGCAATTGCAGCATTCTTTCTTTTATAGTATCTTCGGGTAAATCAAAAAGAAGCAATAAACTCCAGCAATTGATAGCATCTTCTATAGATGCATCGTCCGTGAAAGGAATCGTGATAGTAGTTTCTTTCGTTTGATAAAATGCAGTTATAGTAGTACGGGAATTGGCAATATCAATATTGTTTATTTGCAAAATATCTGTTCCTTTTTCTCCCCAACTGAAAATATTTGTTTGAATCAGACTATGAAAATCTTCAATATTGGAAATGTATATGGACGGAATGATAACTGTTTTGCAGTGTCGGAATAATTTGAGTTTTTCGGTTAGTTTTTCATGTCGATTTTGAAAGCCCTCATCATGCGCTGCTCCAATATTGGTCAATATCCCAATAGTTGGTTGGATGATACTTTCCAGTCGTTCCATTTCGTTGGGAAGTGAGATTCCTGCTTCGAAAATACCTAAATTATCTCCTTCTTTTATTTCCCAAATACTTAACGGTACTCCAATCTGTGAATTGAAACTTCTAGGTGTGCGTACTATATTCCAGTCCGGTAATAGCAGTTGGTTCAACCATTCTTTCACGATTGTTTTTCCATTACTTCCCGTAATGCCGATTACAGGAAAACGGAACTGTGACCTATGGTATTTTGCCAAGTCCTGCAATGCCATTAATGTGTCGTGGACTATGAGTATATTGGATGTCGCAGTTATATTGGACGGAATTTTTTTATAGTTGCTGACTATAAAATTGCGCACTCCTTTTTCAAATAATTCCGAGATGAAGTCATGACCACTTCTCAAAGGTGTATCCAATGCAAAAAACAAAGAAGATTCAGGAAAAGACAACTTCCGGCTGTCGGTTAGAAGATGCTCAATATTTGCATTGGGCGTAACTAGTGTCGCGTCGGCGTCCAATATACTTGCTATCTGAGAAATGGAATAAGGCATGTGTTTGCTTTTTTCGCAAAAAAATAAGTTGACGGAAAAAGTAAAGAGGTATCTCTAATCGAAATACCTCTTTACTTTAGGGATTAATACAGTTCAAGTTAATGTTGTTGGTTAAAAGTCGTCGTCGTCATCAAACTTGTCAAACGAGTCGAAAGAGTCAAACGAATCGTCAAATTTGAAATCGTCGTCATCGTCTTTGGATACTTTCTTTCCGGTTTTGGAAGTGGGTTTGCTGCTACCAGAAGAAGCTTTGGACTTTGATTTTGGAATGTCAAATTCGTCAAAATCGGGATCCCAACTGTCGTCTTCGTCCGCTTTGTTCCAATCGTCCTCGTCTTCCAAAAGGTCATCGTCTTCATCTTCTTCGTCATCATTATCATCATCCTTTTTCTTGGAGGAGGATTTGATGGGAGACGCTTTGGACTTCTTTTTCTTGCCTTCTTCTTCGTCTAGGAACAACTCATCGTCTTCTTCCGTATCTTTTTCGGAAGTAGCTTTTTTCTTGCTAGTAGCTTCTTTTGCTGGAGTTGTCTTTGGGCTAGTGCCCTTCTTTTCTTTATCAGATTTCGTTGCCATAATTCTTAAAATTGTCGATGTAAAAATTCAACGAGTTATTTAATCTAACAAATTTTTTTCAAAATTTTTTTGAGCAAAAAAATTATAAACTAATTATCTGCTCGCGTCCAGGCCCGTTTGAAACGTATTTAATCGGAGCTTGGATAAAGTTATTAATAAATTCGATATACGCTACCATGTCTTTTGGCAAATCTTCTTTCTTTTTCAAAACAGAAGAATCCGTGTGCCAACCTTTGCGCGTTTGGTAGACGGGTTGCAGGTTCAGACCTTCCATTTGAAAAGGAACTTCCTGTGTTAGTTTGCCGTCAATATCGTAAGCCGTACAAGCTTCGAGATTTTCAAATTTGTCCAATACGTCCGCTTTGGTCATGACAACCTTGGTAACGCCGTTAATCATGCAGGCAAATTTCAATGCAACCAGATCAATCCATCCACATCTTCTTGGCCGACCAGTCGTAGCACCAAATTCGCTACCAATCTGACGTAGTTCCTCGCCGACAGCATCATGAAGTTCGGTCGGGAATGGACCGCTGCCCACGCGTGTGCAATAGGATTTGGTAATGCCAATGATGTCCTTGATTTTTTGTGGTGCAACACCCAAGCCGGAACATACACCAGCGGAAATAGTGCTGGAAGAAGTAACGTAAGGATATGTGCCAAAATCAATGTCCAACATTGCTGCTTGTGCGCCTTCTGCCAATACTTTTTTGCCTTCGGCAATAGCGTTATTGACAAAATATTCGCCGTTGACAATGTTCAATGTCCGCAAAAATTCTATTGCTTCAAAGAACTCGTCTTCCCATGCAGAAATATCTTCCGTAAAGTGATAGTTGTCCAATAGCTTCTGATGTTTCAGACGCAGTTTGATATATTGGCTAATGAAATTTTTGTTGAGGATATCGCCAACTCTCAAGGCGTTGCGACCTGTTTTGTCCATGTAGCATGGTCCGATGCCTTTCAATGTAGAGCCAATTTTGCCATCGCCTTTGGAGAGCTCGGATGCCTTGTCCAGCGCTCTGTGCGTAGGAAGTATTAAGTTCGTCCTTTCGGAAATGAAAAGGTTTTTGCTGACGTCTGCTCCAAAAGACGCAACGGTATCGCATTCTTTTTTCAGGATAACGGGATCCAATACCACGCCACCTCCGATGAGGTTGACCGTGTTTTGGTGGAAAATCCCGGAAGGAATCTGGTGCAGAACTACCTTTTTGCCATCGACATAGAGTGTATGCCCAGCATTGGGACCGCCTTGGAAACGAGCAACAATGTCGTAGTCGGAAGCAAAAAAGTCGACGATCTTACCTTTACCCTCGTCTCCCCATTGCAATCCCAATATAACGTCTACCATTGGTATTTTGAGAATTAGTGAGTGGCAAAAGTAAACAGCCTTTTTAGATTACGGAAATTAAATACCCTCAAAGTTTTTTTATTTTTTAGAAAGCACGATCCGTGGTAAAACGAACGAGCTGGTCCAATGCGTTTCGCGCCTCGCTTTCGGGATATTGGTGGAGAACATTGAGGGCTTCGTCACGGAACAGGTTCATTTTTTCCGTAGCATATTGGATACCTCCATGTGATTTGACGGCGTCCAATACATATTTGACAGCATCTTTATCGGTGTTCTTGTTTTTTACGTTGTATATGATTTTGCGGCGTACTGATTTTTCGCAGTTGTTGAGCGTATGGATGAGCGGCAAGGTCAGTTTTTTTTCCTTGATGTCATTTCCGGTAGGTTTGCCAACGTCCGCTTTCCCGTAATCAAAAAGATCGTCTTTTATCTGAAATGCCATGCCGACTTTTTCACCGAAAAGCCTAAGTTTTTCGGCATCTTCGGCATTCCTGAAAGTGCTGAATGCGCCTGCGCTACAAGCAGAGGCAATCAGCGATGCCGTTTTGCCTTTGATGATTTCGTAGTAGATGGATTCGTCAAGGTTGAGTTTGCGTGATTTTTCTATTTGCAAAAGTTCTCCCTCACTCATTTGTCGTACGGCTTCCGCCAATATTTTCAAAGTTTCAAACTCATTGTTGTCCAGAGATATTAGCAAACCTTTTGACAAAAGAAAATCTCCAGCCAATACGGCGATTTTGTTTTTCCAAACAGCATTCACGGAAAAAAAACCCCTGCGTTGATCCGCCTCGTCCACCACGTCATCATGTATCAAAGTCGCGGTGTGTAATAGTTCCACTAAAGTTGCCGCACGAAAAGTAGTTTCGCCAATATCACCGCCCAGTTTGGCGCTCAACAATACAAACATTGGGCGCATCTGCTTGCCTTTTTGCTTGATGATATATTTGAGAATCTTGTCCAGCAAAGGGATGCGGTTCTTCAGTTGTTGGTTGAGATACTCGTTGAACCGACGCATATCGTCCGCAATAAGGGCTGGGACTTTTTCCATGAAATTCCTTTTTTTACGATTGCAAAGAAACTAATAACTAAAAAGAAACACGGATTTTTTTAACAGTAAGTTTATCGTGTAATTTTCGCTGTATTGGACAAATGACAATCATTCGTTTTACATTTGCCCAACTTAATTAAACAAATATGGATTATCGTATTGAACGTGACACCATGGGCGAAGTAAAAGTCCCAGCCAATGCCTATTGGGGTGCTCAGACTGAACGTAGTCTGGAAAATTTTAAAATAGCGCAGGACACCGACAAGATGCCGAAAGAAATCATAAAGGCATTTGCATACCTGAAAAACGCTGCAGCCCTTGCCAACAATGAATTGGGCGTTTTGTCAGAAGAAAAAACAAAGCTGATTGGGCAAGTAGTACAGGAGATATTGGACGGTAAATTGGATGATCAGTTTCCGTTGGTAATATGGCAGACGGGTAGCGGCACGCAAAGCAACATGAACGTCAATGAAGTGATTGCCAATCGCGCCAATATCATTAACGGAGGGACTTTCACGGACGACAAGTCCAAAAGAGTTTTGCATCCTAACGATGATGTAAACAAATCTCAGTCTTCCAACGATACCTTTCCAACAGCGATGCATATCGCAGCATATAAAATATTGGTAGATGTTACAATTCCAGGTATTGAAAAATTACGCGATACTTTAAAAGCAAAAGCGGAACAATACATCAATGTTGTAAAAATAGGTCGTACACACCTAATGGACGCAACGCCATTGACTTTGGGACAAGAATTAAGTGGTTATGCTTCGCAATTAAACCACGGACTGAA
>JAATFC010000320.1 GCA_015655435.1 Chitinophagales bacterium
ATTCATCGCAATCGCCAGCGTCGTATGCGCTTCCCAAGAAATGGAACCAAAACTCATAGCTCCCGTCGCAAAGCGGTGAAATATTTTTTCGGCGGATTCGACCTCATCAATTAAAATAGATTTCCTAGTCGGTGCGAAAGCAAACAAGCTTCTTATAGTTATAGCCTTCTGTTCCTGTTCATTGACAGCTTTTGCATATTTTTTATACAAACTATAATCATTCGTTCGCGTAGCATGTTGCAGTAGATGTATAGTTGTAGGGTTGAACAAATGCGTCTCCCCCTTTCTTCTCCATTGGTAAATACCGCCCGCAGGCAGCATATCAGATGGGATCTCTCTGCGTGGGAACGCATAGTCGTGTTTGTATAACGATTCCTTTGCAATCTCATCCAGTCCAATACCTTCAATACGACTCGTAGCACCCGTAAAATAACGCTCTACTACATCCGATCTGATTCCAATAATTTCAAAGATCTGCGCTCCTTGATAAGACTGCAAGGTGGATATTCCCATTTTGGAAAAAATCTTAAACAGTCCTTCGGAAATGGCATGTATATAGTTGTTATACAATTCTTTTAACTTCAGTTTGTCGCCCAGTTTTCCCTGTTCCAGCATCATTCGGATAGAAGAAAATGCTAGATAAGGATTGATTGCCGTCGCTCCAAAACCTAACAAACAAGCAAAATGATGTGTTTCCCAGACATCTCCGGCTTCAATAACCAAACCTACTTTACCACGTAAACCTTTTCTGATTAGGTGATGGTGTACCGCCGATACAGCCAACAAAGAAGGTATCGCCGCATGCTCGCTATCGATTGCCCTATCGGACAACACTATTACTTCAAAACCATCATGAACAGCATCGACGGAATAACGGCACAACCGCTCTACGCCTGCCTGCAAAGCTCCAGGCTCTCCACTAGCTCTAAAATAAGCCTGCAACGTTTTTGCTTGGAAACTGCCGGTATCTATACTGCGTAATTTTTCCAATTCTTTATTAGTCAATATGGGTTGACGCAATACAACCATATGGCAGGCATTGGCATCTTCTTCCAATATATTGCCACTATTGCCAACAAAGGAAGCCAAAGACATGACCAGCCTTTCGCGAATAGGGTCAATGGGTGGATTGGTCACCTGTACGAACAATTGCTTGAAATAGCTGGATATGTGTTGCGGCTGGTCACTTAATACCGCCAATGGGACGTCACTGCCCATCGCCCCAAGTGGTTCTTTGCCGTCAAGTGCCATCGGCTCCAATATAATCTTCAAGTCCTCCTGCGTATAACCAAAAACCTTCTGGAACTTGACAATCTCCGAATGGCTCAGATGTGTGAACATCACTCGCGGTTCGGGTAGTTGCTCCAGTTTTATTTTATGTGTTGCAATCCATTCTCCATAAGGTTTTCGAGAACTGAGAGCGGCTTTGATATCGTCGTTTTCAACGATTTTACCATTTTCCATGTCCACCAGAAACATTTTTCCGGGTTGCAGTTTTCCGTAGGAAGCAACATTGGCAGGGTCGATGGGTAACGTGCCACTTTCTGATGCCAATACGATGCGACCATCTTTGGTAATACAATAGCGTGACGGGCGCAACCCATTTCTATCCAACGTTGCTCCAATCATTTTTCCATCCGTAAACGCAATGGACGCTGGACCGTCCCACGGCTCTGAAAGTGCTGCATGGTACTCATAAAAGTCTTTCAATGCCGGATCCATCAGTTCGTTTCCATCCCAAGCCTCTGGCACCAACATCATAAGTACGTGCGGTAAGGAACGACCACTAAGCTGTAGCAGTTCCACCATATTGTCCAAACTAGCAGAATCAGATTGTGAACCACCCACAATCGGACGAATCATATCCAACTCTTCCTGTGTGAAATATTTTGTTTTAAAACTTTTCTCTCCTGATTTAAGCCAGTTGAGATTGCCCTGAAGCGTATTTATTTCCCCGTTGTGGGCAATGTATCGAAAAGGCTGTGCAAGTTTCCAGGAAGGAAACGTATTGGTCGCAAAACGAGAATGCACGAGACCGAATGCGGAAACCACTCTCTTATTTTGCAAATCAGGGAAATAAGTCCGCACTTGATGGCTCGTCAGTTGACCTTTATAGACAATCGTCCGATGCGACAACGATGCAATATAAAATCCGACATCGTCCCTTTTAACCGTATTATTGATAAGGTGCGAGGCATAGTTGCGCAGGACAAAAAGTTTTCTTTCAAATACGTCCGCATCGCTCACATGGTCGGGACAAGCTATAAACACATGCTCCATCTCCGGTTCAACGGACAATGCAATAGAACCAATACCTTCCTGATTGACCGGAACATGGCGGTATACCAATATCTCAAGCCCGAGCTGTTCCGCACAACGATTGAAAATAGCTCGACACTCTTCACGATGTCTGACCGCCTTCGGAAAAAACAGCACACCAACTCCATAACGCGTATATGCAGGCAGGTGAACCCCCAGCTTAATACATTCGTCAAAGAAAAATTCATGTGGTACCTGTATCATCAATCCCGCCCCGTCACCGGTATTGAATTCAAAACCACTGGCACCTCGATGCTCCATGTTTTCCAATACTGTGAGAGCATCGTCAATATTTTTGTGGGACTTATGTCCATTGATATCCGCCACAAAACCTACGCCACATGCGTCGTGCTCAAATGAAGGGTCATACAACCCCTGCTTTTTGCCCCCTGCCTTCATAGTCAAATAAATATATGTTCAAAAGAATGTGAGATCCGAAGCCCTAAGTTAATAAAAAATATAGAAATGAAATAAATAAATTTTAACCATTTACAAATAAATAGCGATTCTATTCAAAATATTATCATTTTTTTTGAACAAAAAACAATGATTCTTAATTTAGCAAAACAAGTAATCAATCCGCTAAAAGGCTGGCATTAAATCGGTTATTTTGAATATTCCATGAAAAAGTTTGGCAAAAAAAAATAAGCTACCTATATTTGCAGCCCCAATAGGGAATGGCCCCGTAGCTCAACTGAATAGAGTACCACACTACGGATGTGGGGGTTTCAGGTTTGAATCCTGACGGGGTCACCAGACAGGACAAAGCGAAATTATTTTCATTTTGTCCTGTTTTATTTTTAGGCAACTTGCTGTCAATCATATAAATACACTTTACGAATTCGTTTAATCTTCCGGTTCGAAGTGATTTGTTTTCAAACGACATTTTTTCGGGGAATATCGAACCAATAATCTTTCTTTTTACATCCATCTCTGCGGAAGCGTACATATTTCTCACACTCATTAAACTGTCTAAACCTTTACCTATCAATTGATTAATATCAGAACTGTGTTCTTTTTCTATAGAAATTTTGGCTTCCAGACGTTGGAGATCTGTAGTGTATTGATTTTTAAGATCCCGGTAATCGTCCGCTTCTATTTTTTGCTCCATCAATAGATCTCTGGCATAAGCTAATTTCTTTTTTAGGTTCTCTATTTCCTTTTGACTTTTTTGTCTTTCCTGTGTCAAGTCGGTAGATTGCTTGTTCCAATTATCTATTAAAACTTTACGGTATAGCGGCAACATTTCTGGGCGGGGTATATAAGTATTTAGCTGTCGTTCAAATTGGTTATTGACATCGTCTGCCCTAATGCGAAATTTACATCCTAACATACAATGGTAATAAAAATAATACCGACTTCTTCCTTTAGAGGCACTACCTGTTAGCATCCTACCACAATGCGGGCAAACAATAAAACCACGTAATGGCAGTTCAGCAGTCGAAAATACTTTAAGGTTAATGCGCGGCGTTTTCCTGCCGTCCAACAAATCACCAACTTCATTAAAAAGAGTTTCACTGATGATAGCATCATGCTGGGCATTCACTAGTCTGGCCTCTTCATCTTTATATTTAGGCAAAAAGATTTTTCCAATATATATAGGGTTTCGCAACATACTCCAAAAATTACTCTTTGCCCTCAAAAAACCTTTCTCTTTGGCAAGAATATATACCTGATTGATGTTATAAACCTTTTTAGCAACTTCCTCAAATGCCCACTTTACAATCACGGCTTCACGAGTATTGACTACAATATATTTCTTACCATCTTCGTCAGTTTTATTTGCATATCCAAAGGGAGCCATCCCCATATATCTACCTTCTTTTCTTGCTCTACGCATACCGTGAAATGTATTTAATGCCCTTCTGTCATTCTCCACTTCCGGTGCAGCAAGGTAAAAGGCCAGCATCATCTTGTTTTCAGGGATAGAAAGGTCAAGAGGTTGCTCTATGGCTTGGGGCTCAATACCATATTGACGTAACAGATTAATCATTCGATAAGCATCTCCTGCATTGCGGCTGAAACGATCCCATTTCAGAAAAAGAACTAAATCAGATTGTCCTTTAGTCTTTTTAATAAACTGAAGGTATTTACCCCATTCCGGACGTTCAAAGGATTTTGCAGAATGGTCTTCGAAAATCACCTTACGAATGGATACATTATTCAGCGTGCAGTACTTGCGAAGCATTTCTTCCTGTGCACGTTGAGAATAGCCCTTTTCTGCTTGTTCATCCGTACTTACTCGAATATATAAGTCAGCGGTTTTCATACAAATCAATTTTATAGTCCAATATTAAAGTTACTAAATATCCATTTAACCAACGATAGCTAATGAGCGTTCCTAATAGTTATAGTTATTTGATATTAAAATATGATGTTCCTAATTCTTCCTATAAAATGGTTTCTATAGATAACTAACTTTTTTTAAAGGTCTTTTATAGTCTCTAAAGAATGGACGATACTCTCAATAAGATCCCTGTCAATGGATTCTGCCGAAAGATCAATATTTGTTGTTAGGATGCGGAAGTTTCGCTCGTCATCTCTTTCAAAGACTAACTCTTGTCCATTAACGATAATGTGAAACTTATAGTCATACCCAAAAGTTACCAAACGGCTGTTAAAGATTATTTCTTCTCCTTTGTAGGTGACGGGAAGTTCAAAAAAATGTTCCATGCGATAAAAATGTGCAAAGATAATTCTTTGCTAAGGGTTACGTCTTTTATTTAATCAAAAAAGAAAGATCTGTTAATAAGCAAAGGTGTTCTTCATTTTGCTTGTTTATAAAGCTTTCCGATTATTTACCATAGGATTTTCCTTAACTAAGTATCCGGAAATACAGACCCTTGCCAGTAATGTTAGGAATTCAAGAATTTGGGCAGCCTGTTCCATTGTAATATCTGTTCCGTTTTTTTGCATATATGTCCGCACATATTCCGGTGTTACCTTCTCCATAGCCTACTATATTTATACTGAAAAATGAGCAATGAGCAACTAAGATATGGAGCGTTTAAGAAAAATAAAAACACTGAAAATCAAATAGTTAAGCACTGTTTCAATAATAATAAATATAGTTACATTCTTATAAGAAAAGGGAAGCCTTGGTAGATAAAGACAAGTTTAGGAAATTGCTTGACCTGGTTTAGTGTATCTTAATGCATTCGTAAAAACATTCTTAAATCATTAACATTAGATTTCTTTCCTATGAGCTTTTATAGGAATTTGGAAGCAATTCAATGGATCAAAATTTCCATTTAAGAATAGAAAATAAAGTGGCGTGAACCGGTTATTCTTATAAGAAAAACTTAAAATCGGCAACGGATTATAAATAAGTGATATAAAACAGTAAAAAATAATTCAAATTAAATGGACACATAACAAATAGATGAAATAGTATAGTTAATATAGGTAAATTAGTTGCTGAATCAAACTATAAGAATTATGGCAATTTTCCCTAATTTTTCAGGCAGCTTGTTTTGGCGGACAATGAAGGCCTCCCTTTTTGGTAGAACAGAAACCTCTAATCAACCCGGAATCTTCAAACCCTATTTCCGCTATCAAATAGGAAAGAATAGTACCGGATACGATTTATCCTTTTCCAAAGAGCCCAATGCGCAGCAGTATTACAATGAAGCATTCGGTAAGATGGCAGGTTACTTACCTATTGAAATATCTGATTTCCTTTCTTACCATTATCAAGCGTATACCAACAAGGAGGATTTTTTACAGTTTCTGACGCTGGAATTGGCACACAGAATAAGAAATGCGGGATCTCATACGTACAGAAAGAAACTCGAAATAGCCCGTGATTGGCTCCATACGCGAAAAGAGGCACTAAAGGACGAAAAGAGAAATGAATTAAAAGATGCTGTAAAAACGGATCTTGAGCATGTTTTGGCACAAAGTGAAAAAACGGTTCTGAGCCCTGAACGGATGGAGGAAATCGTTGGAAGTTTAGTGGCCAGAATGGAAGAGAGAATGAACGGGGTTATAGACTCCACGGAAAATGAAATCCAACAAATAACCAGTGGCTTTAGCGCTGGAAATATACAACTGTCCAATCCGGAACACGAGGGGCTAATTATCCGATTTTTTATCCTGCTGCAACAGGTACAAGCGCCCAATCCTAACAGTAGTGAAAGCGTAAGATATTTATTTGCGCGTTTTTCTAATACAGATTTGGCAGCCTTTCTACGGATGCACTTTGATAATTTCCGAAGTTACAAGACGAGCTCGCTCCAAAAAAAGATTACCACACAACAGAATCAGATCAAGCCTCAGCACGATAAGGTGAAAAAACTGGAAGAGGCAATGGTTGATTTCTTTTATTGAGCGGATGAGCTATGTCATGGCATCCAATATTTTATAAATTAACCAATCGAGCATTACAGTTGCTAACGATACAAATGAAAGCAAGTGCAATTCCATCTGAGTTTTTGTGTGGTGGTCAATTTTTAGTGCTGAACAATTTTTCTATACTGTTTTTGTTTCACTAAGCTAAGAAGGTTTGCGTCAAGAATGCCGGCAGCTTTCGGCGGCATATGCTCACTCCGTTCCGCTATTCCACGTTCAGCCTGCCTTCTTGCAAACCATCTTATGTCGCTGTTACACAAAAACAGCATAAAAATGAAAAAGTACAACACCCTCCAAGAATTAGAAAATGAACAAAATCATTGGTCAGAACTACAAGAAGTGCAGTTGTCCTATCGTAATAAACTCAAAGCATCTCAAAGACCCAAAATCAATCAGTCTGAAGATGCATTGGCTCTATTTAGATCCGTA
>JAATFC010000164.1 GCA_015655435.1 Chitinophagales bacterium
ACCGCGGATATGGAATTTGGCATGATGTTGCATCTACTAATTCGTATTTTCGAATATCAGAAACGGAATGAAAACAACACCAAAAATTTTCGTAACTATAAAAAGACAACTATGGTTCAATAAGCGATTATGGAACTTGTTGGCATTGGTGTGTCTGGCGTTTTTTTCCTATTTGATGTTAGCGATTGTTGCCAAATATATACCGATCGGACGGGAAAATAATTTTCTTTTAATCAAACAAACGGAAGTTCAATCTGTACCTGTCTATTTATTCATATTTTACATACACGTTTTTTCGGCTGGATTTGCGCTCCCTGCGGGATTCACACAATTTAATACACGCCTCTTAAGGAATCATCCGAAAGTACACAGAATATTGGGTTATATCTACGTCCTTTCCATATTGGTATTGGCTGCACCGTCAGGGTTTTTTATCGGGATATTTGCCAATGGCGGTATGGTTGCAAAAACGTCTTTCGTTACACTATCAATATTATGGTTTGTTTTTACTTTCAAAGCAATACAGGCTATTAAGAAAAAACAATACCAATCGCATAAGAACTATATGATTCGCAGTTATGCGCTGACCTTGTCCGCATTGAGTTTGCGTATGTGGAAAGTGATTATAGTATCGCTATTGCATCCTGCGCCGATGGACACTTATGTAGTTATTTCCATATTGGGATGGATACCCAACTATATCATTGCAGAATATATTATTTCTAAAAATAAACCAATAAAATATGCGTAAAATCACGACTATACTATTTTGTTCCCTTCTTCTTTTTTCCTGTAAGGAAAAGAAAAAACAAACAAGTCAAACGCCTACCAAACCGGAAATGCATAAAGAACAATACGGTTCTTATATTGGTATCTTTTCTGACTATGACCATGAGGGAGATATTCGCACGACGATTAGTCTACAGATAAAAATGATTACCGAGGATGGTGTACAAGGTTATAGTATCGTGAAGGGCAACAAACGGCAATTCACGGGACAGATTGTCCAAAATGGAAACGCTTTTGTTCTGGACTTAAAAGAACCCGGAGACAAAAATTCTGATGGCATCTATCATCTGACTATAACAGGCGATAGTATCAATGGTACGTGGAAGCCTTTATTGGCCGATAGCAAACTGAAAACAAAGGACATTCAACTAGTGAAGAAAAAATTTGAATACAACCCAGAATTAAAATTGGAACTAGATGAGGACGGACAATATATTGACAGTACAAGCCATAAGGATTCCGTCATACATCCTTACGAAGACTCATCGGAAACCGAAACGGTTTCCTACTATCGATCAGCATCCGATGCCGTATTGAAACTCAATGCATCTACAGATATCCTATCGGAATCCCAACTTAAGAATTTAAAAAAATTGGATCTGGAGATTATCAAAAATAATATCTACGCACGTCATGGATTCGCTTTTAAAACAGAAAAAGCGCGTCAGTTTTTTGACTTTCAGTCTTGGTATATTCCTATCTACGACGATGTAGAAGACCAATTAACAAAGACAGAACGGAGCAATATCGAAACCATCAACCGATTTATAAAATACGCAGCAGATAACTATAATACTTTTGGAAGATAGCTATCAACTTATAGTGGGAACATACAAGAAAGGTTGAATCAGGACGATTCAACCTTTTGGTTTTAGATAGTATAACAATAGCCGTTGTTATTTCTTTATAGAGAGAATGCTCCAATCTGTTTTTTCTGCAACTATAGTATTGTCCAATATACCTAATGCTGTTATCTCCAACTGCACACGGTCTCCATCTTGTAACCATTGCTCCTTATAGCCCGGGGTGTCGCGCATGCCCGTACCATTGAGTTCAAGAAAGCAACCTGTACCAACCGTTCCACTTCCGATAATGTCGCCAGGAAACAAATCAACACCATAAGATGCCCGCTCAATAATCTCAGCAAAAGTCCAATCCATATCCGAAAGATTTCCGCTGCTTACTTGTATACCATTGACAAAACATTTCATGCTAAGATTCCAATTTTTACCAATATGATTAGGTTTGGGTGCCGTTTCATATTGAGTAAGTTCATCTAGTGTAACGAGATAAGGACCTATAGTTGTCGCAAAGTCTTTTCCTTTTGCAGGACCTAAACTCAACAACATTTCTTCCATCTGTAATTGTCTTGCACTCCAATCGTTCATTATCATTAAACCACCGATATATTCATCCGCATTCTCAGCTTTGATATTTCTTCCTTTTTTGCAAATAACGATTGCGACTTCTAATTCAAAATCCAGTTTCTTGAAATGGTCTGGCATACAATACACATTGCGAGAACCTTTGATACTATTGGGATTGGTGAAATAAAAAACAGGAAACTGGTCAAATTCAGGAAGCATTCCCAATCGACGATTACGCCGACCGGCGGCTACGTGTTGTCTAAATGCATAGGCATCTCGACAGGAAGTCGGACTAGGAACTGGAGCTAGTTGTTGCACATCTTTTACAAGATGAAAAATATAGTCTGTACCGCTTTGGATATCCTGTTCTCTTTTCTTCAATATGGGAAAATAATGTTCCCAATCTTTGAGTAAAATATCCATCGTCAATACATCCGAACCTGATTTGGAAACTATGGGATAGACTTTTTCTCCAATAAGAATACCCACTTCTTCAGCATTTTTATAGTTATAGGAAATAAGTTTCATGGCAACTATAGTTTTACAGATTTCCCCTATTGGCTTGTTCTCTCTCAATCGCTTCGAAGAGTGCTTTAAAATTACCTTTTCCAAAGCTCTGTGCACCTTTCCGCTGAATGATTTCGAAAAAGAGAGTCGGACGGTCTTCTACTGGTTTAGTAAATATCTGCAACAGATATCCTTCATTGTCTCTGTCTATAAGAATGCCCAGTTCTTTCAACGGTTCTAGGTGTTCGTCAATCTGTCCGACACGGTCCAATACCGTATCATAGTACGAACCGGGAACTTTCAAAAACTCCACTCCCCTATTGGACAGGTCCGTTACAGTTTCGATGATGTTGTTGGTTGCAAGTGCTACGTGTTGCACGCCTTCTCCATTGTAAAAATCTAAATATTCTTCCACTTGGGATTTCTTCTTTCCTTCAGCAGGTTCGTTGATGGGAAACTTAACGAAACCATTACCATTGCTCATTACCTTGCTCATCAATGCAGAATATTCCGTGGAAATATCTTCATCGTCAAAGGACAAAATATTTTTGAATCCCAATACCTCTTCATAAAACTTAACCCATCTCTCCATCTGATTCCAACCTACGTTGCCTACGCAATGGTCGACATATTGCAGACCTGTTTCGGTAGGATTATAGTTGGTTTCCCATTTCGCATAACCCGGCATAAACGCACCGTTATAGTCTTTCCTTTCAATGAATAGAAGTACCGTATCACCATAAGTATGGATGCCGCTCATGACTATTTCCCCATGTTCGTCGTCCAATATAGTTGGTTCCATATAGGATTGTCCGCCTCGCTTGGTTGTTTCCTTCCATGCGCTTGTCGCATCGTTGACTTTCAATGCCAATACTTTTACACCGTCTCCATGTTTGGCTATATGTTCCGATATTGGATGGTCGCGATGCAGTGGAGTCGTCAATACAAATGTCAATTTATTTTGACGGACAACATAACTCGCTTTATCTCTCACGCCTGTTTCCGGTCCTGCATAGGCAATCGACTGAAATCCAAAAGCGGTCTTATAGTAATGCGCCGCTTGCTTGGCATTCCCTACGTAAAATTCAATATAGTAAGTCCCCATCAGGGGCAGAAAATCATTATCCATAAATAAAATTAAAAAATAAAATATCAGGGAGCAGAGAATCTTCTAATTGAAGTACGGCGAGGCTGAGGCAAGCGAGACGAGTAAAAAAATATACCGCCTGCGCTGGTCATCAAAAAGCTTACGGGCATAGTCTGGACGCA
>JAATFC010000061.1 GCA_015655435.1 Chitinophagales bacterium
TTGCCAAAGGTTTCAATCCCAAACTTTCCATTTTTTCTTTGGACATTAGGATAAGTGCGGATGCTCCGTCATTCAACGTGGAAGCATTTGCGGCTGTGACAGTTCCATTTTCTTTTTGGAAAACCGTAGGCAAGGACGAAATCTTGTCAAATTTTACGTTTTTGTATTCTTCATCTTCTGCGAAGACTATTGGATTCCCTTTTCGTTGTGGTATTTCTACGGGAATGATTTCGTCATTGAATTTTCCGGCAGCCCAAGCTGCAGCAGACCTTTCATAAGATTGGACAGCAAATTTATCCTGTTCCTCTCTGGAAATATTGTATTCCTGTGCGCATAGTTCAGCACAATTTCCCATGTGCTTTTGGCTATATACATCGGTCAGTCCATCTTTTACCAATCCGTCCTGCATCGTAATATTTCCTAATTTGACGCCATTACGTCCATCAAGGTAATGGGGGACTTGCGACATATTTTCCATACCTCCGGCAACGATAATATCAATGTCACCAGCCTTGATTGCCTGTGCTGCCATCATCACCGCTTTCATGCCCGATGCGCAAACTTTATTGACTGTCGTCGCTGGCACATGGTTAGGCAAACCGGCACCAAGTGCCGCCTGAGTAGCGGGAGCCTGCCCCTCTCCTGCCTGCAACACGTTGCCCATATAGACTTCCTGTACTTGTTCGGGATTCAGATTGATTTTGTCCAAAGCGCCTTTAATTGCAATAGAACCGAGTTTGGTCGCCGGAACACTTGCCAGACTTCCCAGAAAACTGCCCATAGGTGTTCTCACGGCAGAAACAATAAAAACTTCTTTCATACAACTTTGATTATTTGATTTTAGCATTCGCGAATCAAATATATTGAAGATTTGTTTAATGTTTGTTTTAAAAGAAACCCCCAAGAATTGACTTTTGGGGCTTTCGAATAAGTTATTGTAGAAAATCTACTTCAAATCCACGTTCGCCATTACAGCAAAATGGTCGGATGGATAGCGCATGGTATGGGTCGTTTTTCCATTGTCACCAATGGTTGTATCGACATAACCATCATTTAAAATACCATATCTTTTTACCGTAAATTGATTGCTCAGAAAAATATGGTCAATACGTTCATTGATGCCAAGTCCATTACCATAGCTATTAAAACTAGCGGAATTGTCCAAACGGATTTTGGATAAATTGTACGAGTCGTGAAGAATATTGGACGTCTCCAATACCTTGTAGCTGTCGCTATTCTGGTCAACGTTGAAATCGCCAGTCAGCACAACCGGAATTTTAACGCCCGCTTCTTTGATTTTGGAAAGGATGAGTTTGGCACTTTCACTTCTAGCAATTTTGCCAATATGGTCCATGTGCAGATTGTAAAAATAGAAAGTTTTGCCGGTCTTTTTTTCCTTAAACAAACCCCAAGTACAGATTCTCGGCAAGACCGCATCCCAACCTTTGTTAGGCTTATCCGTCACAGTTGACAACCAGAAATTGCCGCTTTTTAGTAAATCGAATTTATTTTTTTTGTAAAAAATGGCAGAATATTCACCAGCGGTTTTGCCGTCGTCGCGCCCTACTCCAATATAACTGTAGTCAGGTAAAACGCCCAACAAATCCTGCAACTGCCAGCTTTTCCCCTCTTGCGTTCCCCATATATCCCAGTCGTAGAATTGTGCCATTTCACCAATTACCGGAAACCTTTTGCCCCAACCATTTCCAGCCAACGAATCTTCGTGGTTGGCATTTCGTAAATTGTAGGTCGCGATATTGAGCGACTGCGCGGAACTGTTCATATTAACACCCAATAGGAAGAGTGCCAATAGTAAAAAATTTGTGTTTTTTAGTCTCATAGTTTCAAAGTTAAATGAATGGTTTTGACCAAAAAACTCGTTCACAATTTGTTTATATTCATTCATGCTTAGCGAAGGAAAAAAAGACCAGAAACCCTACCGAATAAGTATATTATATTTGTATGGAATCAACATAAATGAAAGAGCATTTTACAAACAAGCAGCATTTCTTCGAACATCTCCTGAAAAAACAACAGGAGGTCATGGAGATGCCGTCCAATAAAAGGATTGCCTCTTGGGCAATGAATATTCTGGAGATTCTTTTTCCGGAACAGAAATCCAGTGATTTTGAAACAATCAGTGATATTGAATCCGCATTTGAAAAATCAAAGTCGGAACTTGAACATATATTGCGTAATTCCAAAATATGTGAATGTTGTTCTCATAAGGTCGTGGTTGACAAGTTTTTCGAACAGATTCCGTCGCTCTACGAATCAATGCAGACGGATGCTGATGCTATATTGGAAGGAGACCCGGCCGCGAAAAGCTTGAAAGAAGTCATCCGAACCTATCCCGGTTTTTTGGCAATATCCATTTATCGGATTGCCAATCAACTATACAAATTAGACGTTCCATTGATTCCTCGAATCTTGACCGAACATGCGCATTCCATTACGGGGATTGACATTCACCCTGGAGCGACGATTGGCAACTATCTTTCGATAGACCATGGAACAGGCGTTGTAATCGGAGAAACGACAATCATCGGCAATCATGTCAAACTATATCAAGGCGTAACACTAGGTGCTCTTAGTGTCGAAAAAGTGTTGGCGAATACTAAGCGACATCCGACTATTGAAGACCATGTCATCATCTATTCCAACGCAACTATATTGGGAGGTGAAACAGTGATTGGACACAACACTATAATCGGCGGGAATGTCTGGATTACATCAAGCATTGCGCCCTATATGACGATATACCATCAAGCCAATACGAAAACAATAGAAACTCAAACAACTATATAAAAATGGCTCACTTAATAGATACAATAGGCAATACGCCACTCGTGGAAATTACAAAATTTCACAACAATCCCAATGTAAAAATCTACGCTAAAATGGAAGGAAACAATCCTGCCGGCAGCGTGAAAGACAGAGCAGCATTGAATATGATACGCTCTGCCTTGGAAAGAGGTGATATAAATAAAAACTCCAAACTCATAGAAGCGACAAGTGGCAATACCGGAATCGCACTTGCCATGATAGCAGGAATATACGGACTGTCCATCGAATTAGTCATGCCGGAAAACTCAACTAGGGAAAGAACACTGACAATGGAAGCATTTGGTGCGAAAGTTACACTATTGGAATCCATGGAAATCTGCCGAGACTATGCGGAAGAAAAAGGACAATCATCCGAATATTTCGTATTGAATCAGTTCTCCAATCCTGACAACTATAAAGCACATATCAAAACAACCGGACCAGAAATCTGGCGAGATACCGAAGGTAAAATCACACATTTCGTTAGCGCAATGGGAACAACCGGAACAATCATGGGCAATTCCATGTTTTTAAAAGAGAAAAATCCCAATATAAAAATCGTCGGTTGTCAGCCTACACCAGACTCTTCCATTCCCGGTATCAGAAGATGGCCACAGGAATATCTCCCAAAAATATTTGATCCGAAATGGGTAGACCAGACGATTGACATCTCCCAAACGGAAGCAACGGAAATGACCCGTGAACTGGTAAAGCGAGAAGGTATATTTGCAGGAATGAGTACTGGCGGGGCTTTCAGTGCAGCATTGCAAGTTGCTAATTCTATACAGGAAGGCGTTATTGTCTTTATTGCTTGCGATAGAGGCGATAGATATCTGAGTTCGGATTTATTCGGATAGTGATATATTTTAAGAAAAATGATAAAATTATTTGTTTCTGTATTAGTATTTATTCTAACACACCCACTATTAAGCAATCAGTATAGGGATGAGAAAACACTTGATTTAGAGAATAAAAAGTATTTAAACTTTCTTACAGCATTACAAAACAGTTCAACATTCAGTTATTTCACCGTCATTAAAGTAAAAGATATCAATACGGGGGTAACTAAAGAAATCTGTACAAAAGGAAATTTTGTTTCAGGGGCGTTACATAAGGAATTGAATGCTGGTTACGATACAAATGGAGAACAAAAAGTGCTTGATTTTGTAAAATCAAAAAAAGACAGATATTTTGAATTTAAAAATAAAGCTGCGCTCAATAATATTTCTTTCTTTGACTATAAGACAGAGCTTATTGACCAAATACAGGCTGAATACAACTTCAATAAAGTTTACGAAATTATCAGAAAGGATAAAAAATTCTCTATTTGGCTTTCCAATGATAAAATGAAAGCATTTGCTCACATCCTTTTCAACAAAGGATATTTAACAGGCGAAAACAATTGTTTTGGTGGTTCACTAGAATATGTTGATGACTAAATTTCGAAATCGTGTTTTTTTCTTATTGCACAATAAGAAAGATACAGCAACTGTACAATTCAATAAATTTCACTTCAATCCAAAATCCAATTTGGTCGATATATAAACGAAGTTAATCGGAATTAAGCCTAAAATATTCTGCATAGATATACCTTGTAAAGACAACGACTATCTATGGATTGCTACAGAAATAATTTCGGTGTCTTGTTTAAGATTTCCGTTATTGTACTATTGGGAATATTGATTTCTCTCAAATCCTTTGCCCACCACATAAAAGGAGGTTGGATTGGCTACCAATATGTGAGCAGCACCAGTACAACCACTACTTATCAAGTTACCGTCAATCTATATGTTAGCTGTACGACCACGGGGCCGACGGCAAATGTTATATTGGGCGTTTTTGATGGTTCGAGCAACAGTAGTGTACTTACAAAAACCATTAACAATACAACACATTACAATCTAACAAAAGGAACATTCAGTCCCTGTATGACTAACCCGCCTTCCATTTGCTACAATATCTATACATACCAAACAACAATAACGCTAAACAACAATACTGGCGGATTCATATTGGCGGTACAGGATGCTTATAGAGTGGACAACATAGTCAATATATCCAACTCGGGTAGTACGGGAATCACTATTACAGGAACAATTCCCGGCACAATCAATGGAACGAACTATGCAGGTAACAATAGTCCAAAATTCATCTTCCAGGATACAGCGATCGTCTGCCATAATGCTACGATTTCCTTACCGTTTACCGCTACCGATCAGGATGGAGATTCTTTGTCGTATTCGTTTACAAACGGGTTAGGCGTTGCAAACGCGAGTCAGAATACAGCAAACAGTGCGCCGTCTACACCACCTTTTCCTTCTCTGAATTATGTATCGGGCTATAGTGGGCAAAAGCCGTTGGGAAATAACGTTTCCATTAATCCTGTTACAGGTTTGATTACGGGTACAGCTCCGTCCACGACGGGAGAATATGTAATTGCCGTCAATGTAAAGGAATGGAGAAATGGCGTGCTTTTAGATTCTATAAAAAAAGAATTGCAAATTCTAGTCAACGATTGCAGTCTTTCGGCGGCAACACTTGACACGAACTATATCAATTGCCAAGATTACACGATGACTTTTTCCAATAGTAGTTCGACCAACATAAGTTCCTATCTATGGAATTTTGGCGATACGAAAAGTACATCCAATGCGTCCGATCAGGCGATGCCCACACATATATATTCCGATACCGGAATATATACGTTGAAGCTCGTTGTAAAAAACAATGCCGGATGCCAAGACTCCACAACATCTTCCGTAAAAGTCTATCCGGGTTTCAACGCAGGTTTTTACACACAGGGAACATGCTATCAATCGCCAATCAATTTCATAGACACATCTTATTGCAAATATGGAAGAATAACTGACTGGAACTGGAATTTCGGTGATGGAAATTCAATCACCGAAATTCAGAATCCATCCCACCAATACAATACACCAGCCAACTATACAACATCGCTTATTATACAAAGCGATAAAGGATGTACTGATACGGCGACCAATACAGTCATTGTAAATGGAAAACCGGACTTAAAACTAACGTTTACGGACACGCTAATCTGCAGTATCGACAGTTTGCAATTACATGCTATCTCTAGTTCCGCGAAAGAATACAATTGGTATCCTCAGTCAGGTACAATCATTAATGCGCAAACAGCAAATCCTATCGTCTTTCCAAAAGACACGACAAACTATATGGTAGTGGTCAAAGACCAAGGTTGCGTTGATTCTGCAACAGTTACTGTCAATGTATTGGATTTCATTGATGTAAAAATAAATGATACTATTGCTTGTCGTGGAGACTCTCTTACTTTACATCCGATTAGTCAAGCATTGAGTTTCGAATGGACAAAAACATCCGGCTCGGACACGCTCAACAATAGCTATGTCAAATATCCGTCGCTATTAGCCACAAACGATAACTCATACCATATAGATGCCAATCTGGGAAAATGTACGTCCAACACCGATGTCACGATAAGAACAGCCAATTATCCAACCGTTTCGGTGAGTAATGACACGACTATATGTTATGGAACATCGGCATATCTAACAGGCGTCACCGATGCAACAAACTATATCTGGTCTACTGGAAACAACACTTCCTTGGCGTTGACGGTCAATCCAACCAAATCAACTTCCTACATTTTCTATGCAACGTCACCTAATAGCTATTGTCCCAAAACGGTTTCGGATACAACAATAGTCAACGTACAACAGCCGTTTACTGTCTCTGTTGGAAACGACACAACAATTGTCATAAACCAGCCTTTGGTTTTGCATGCCGTTGTCAGCACTAATGATAGTGCATTTAGTTATAGTTGGACTCCGAGCCAATACCTCAACAACACGGACAGCGCATACATTACAGCTATCATACCCAAAGGTGTTACAATCCAGTATTATAATATCACAGCAACTTCTCCATTTGGATGCAAAGCGTACGACCAAATCCGATTGACTATTTTCCAAACAGCTCCGGATATTTTCGTACCGACAGGATTCACACCCAATCAAGATGGAAGAAATGACATTGTTCGCCCGATTCTGGTTGGTATAAAGAAATTTGACTATTTCCAAATATTTAACCGTTGGGGGCAGCTTGTTTTTTCCACGCGACAGGAAAATGCCGGTTGGGACGGCAACTTGCACGGGCAGCCGCAGCAAGTAGGCTCTACGTTTGTCTACCATGTCCATGGTGTTGATTATTTAAACAACGTAATCGACAAAAAGGGAACAATCGTTCTTGTTCGTTAAAAATATATTGGAAAGTTTCTTTACTTTACAAACGAGAAATCATTAGTTTCGATTTTAAAAGCTAATTTTAATTAATATCAAAAGAGGAAATGCTTCTAAAAACATTGTCTACCACGATCAGGAACAGCTTTTTATCTATACTATTTTTGCTTATATCCTTTCAAATAAAGACATACGCACAAGACCCGCATTTCTCCCAATTCTTTGCTTCGCCACTAACACTAAATCCGGCATTTGCAGGAAAATTTGACGGGGACGTAAGGGCCGGTGTCAATTTCAGAAACCAATGGTCTAGTATCAACAATGCGTACAGAACAGTTACCGCGGCAGTCGACATGCCCATACTGACCAATACGATTGACCCTCGAGACAAACTAGGAATTGGCGTGATGGGATATTCGGACAGAACGGCCAACGGCGCAGCAAATTTTAACTATGCGTCCTTCACCGCTGCATTCCATAAGGGTTTGGATGAATTTGGCTATCACCAGATTGGCTTGGGATTACAAGGAACTTACGCCAATATGGTAATTAATACTAGCAAACTACAATTTGAAGACCAGTTAACCACATTGGGTTTTACGAATGTCACGAGCGAAAATTTCAGCAACAGCACGCTCAAAAACCATTACTTTGACATGAGTGCAGGTCTGTTGTACACTGGTAGTAGCACGGAAAAAGACAACTATTATTTTGGTATAAGTGCTTACCATCTCAATAGTCCGAAACAAAATTTTACGGATGGCGACTACTATATCAAACCACGTTATACATTTCACGGTGGAACTTATTTTCCTGTAGGAGAAATCACAACCCTACACTTAAGTGCACTGCATAGTATCCAATCCGGCGCGCATGAAACCGTTGCTGGTGGAGCGTTACAGTTCGCACTCAATGACGAATTCAATGCAGTAAATCCAACCAATTTTTACGCAGGAGGTTTCGTGCGTTTTGGGGATGCCATCATTCCTTATATTGGATTGGACTATTCGGGTTTTCGCCTAGGACTTTCTTATGATGTAACCACATCTCAAGCAAAAACTATTTCCAATAGCCGCGGCGGTATTGAGCTTTCGCTGATTTACATTTTCCGAAATAACAACAAGGGCTATCTTCCTTGTCCGAAATTTTAAATATACAAAGCCATTTCCTCTTGCAGTTTTTTAGCTTCCTGAGCAGCGACATCCGCAAATGATTCAGACGAATCAGCGTATATAATACCACGGCTGGAATTAATCAATAAACCAATCTCTTCATTTTTTCCATATTTGGAAACTTCTGACAGGCTTCCGCCTTGTGCGCCAACGCCAGGAACTAGCAAAAAATGATTTGGAATAATGTTTCGTATATTGGACAGTTCCGTTGCCTGAGTCGCACCGACAACAAACATCAGATTGTCCGGAGACCCCCATCCAGAAACGATTTTAAGGACTTTTTCATATAGATGCTCTTGCCCGATTTTCTGCATTTCAAAATCCTGCGCACCCTTATTGGACGTCAACCCCAATACAATCGTCATTTTATTTTCATATTCCAAGAAAGGACGAATGCTGTCCTCTCCCATATATGGTGCTACCGTAACAGAATCGAACGGTAACGTTTCAAAAAAAGTTTTTGCATATTGTGCAGAGGTGTTCCCAATATCGCCTCTTTTGGCATCCGCAATCGTGAAATGCGTATCGGGTATGTATTGCAACGTTTCCTCCATTTCTTTCCAGCCTTGCAGACCGCGCGATTCGTAAAAGGCTGTATTGATCTTGTAGGACACGCAGAAATCTTTTGTTGCGTCTATAATCGCTTTATTGAAATGCACTACACCATCCTTTTCATTTTTCAAATGCTTGGGAAGTTTGTTGACATCCGTATCAAGACCGACGCACAAATAATTTTTCCTTTCACGGATGGCTGCTACCAACTGATTTTTGTTCATATCCAATAAATAAGAACGCAAATATAAAATTAATGGGTGGAAACTGTACTTTCGTATCCGTATGAAACGTCATTTTGCTTTTTTGTTTTTCACCTTTTGCCTTTTGTCCGCATCGTTTTCCAATGCACAGACAGAAACACCAAAAGGCATGCGCATTAGTCTACTTACCTGCGCTCCAGGACCTGAATTGTATTCCACTTTTGGGCATACGGCCATCCGTCTTGTTGACAGCTCGACCTTTAGCGACATTGTGTACAATTACGGAGTTATTGGCGAAACGCTGAATTACGATGACCCGAGATTTTATGTCCGGTTCATGCGCGGAAAAATCAAGTATATGCTTGCTGCATATAGCTTTCGGGAGTTTTTGTACGAATACCAAACAGAGCAAAGAAGCGTGTGGGAACAGGAACTTAACCTTTCGGATGAACAAAAAAAAGAACTCATCGCCAAACTGCAAGACAATCTGCAAGAAGATAAACGTTACTATAAATACGATTTCTGGCTGGACAATTGTTCCACTCGTCCACGAGATTTATTATATAAAAATCTTTCCGGCATCAAACTAGAAAAAACGATTATCGCACCCAATACAACACCAAGAATTTTAATCCATTCCTATCTGGACAAAGCGGGACAATCCTGGTCAAAACTCGGCATCGACATACTATTGGGACAATTGATGGACAAACCAATTGACGATTATGGCGCAATGTTTTTGCCTGAATATTTGATGAAAGGCGTGGATACTACGAAAGACAATGGGAAAAATATAGTTGCCGACAAAAAAAACATATTGAACTTACCGTCACCTATCGAGCCAAGTGGAAAATACAATCCTTTAATTGCCGTAACCATTTTTTGTCTGATATATTTCGTGTTATATTGGTTGTTTCGAAAAAAGAAAAACACGTACAAAATACTAGACTCATTACTGTTCTTTTTGACGGGTTTGCTTGGAATTTTGTTGGTCGTCATGTGGACTGCAACGGACCATACGGTTTGCAAAAACAACTGGAACATATTGTGGGCTATACCCACCAACGTTGTAGTCGCATTCCTCAACCAGAAAAAACATAGTTGGTTACCCAAATACTTCTTACTATGTTTCTTGGTTTCAGTCGTATTGATTGGCGGATGGTTTTGGTTGCCGCAGGATTTTAACATTGCACTGCTACCACTGATTATATTGATGGCCTACCGCTACGGGAAAAGAGCCATTACAAAAGAAAACGTATTGACAAACTAAAAAACGACAACTATGTTTTTTGAATATAAAGGACAAAATATATACTATAAAAAAAGTGGCGTAGGAAAACAAACTATAGTATTTATACACGGATTTCCGGAAGACGGAAGTATATTCGACAAACAAGTAGAATTTCTTTCAAAGCATTGCAAGATAATAACTTTAGACCTTCCAGGCGCGGGAAAATCCACATTCAATGAAAGTCTCAAATCCATTGAGGATTTTGCAAATATTATAGTCGCACTTGTCCAATATGAACAGCTAGAAAACATTATAGTATTGGGACATAGTATGGGCGGCTACATTGCATTAGCAATCGAAGAACTATACCTAACCTTTTCAAAAGCGTTTGGCTTTATACATTCTACCGCATTCGCGGATTCGGAAGAGAAAAAGGAAAACCGCAGAAAA
>JAATFC010000129.1 GCA_015655435.1 Chitinophagales bacterium
CTTAAATTCTCTTGTGTTATATGTCGAAAGTACAATTTATTAATATAAAATTAACAACAGTTAACATATTTTTTTTTTTAATATAAAAACAATAGTTTTTAATCCATTTTTAGGTGTTGCAAGGCTTGGCCAATCAATATAGTGCATAGCCAAATTTCACACTTCCATACCATTGGCTATATAATTGGGTTTTCGCCTCTCGGCTAGTGTAATCAATACCCAGATTAAGTGAAAATCGCTTGTGGGCATACTGCCAACCAATCTTCGGGGTGAAGATCAAACGATTCAAGACGCCGGCGTGTTGATCTTCTGAAAACAGACTTCCTTGCACGGTTGCATTATATATATTATATGTTAATATTGGTCTAATGTAAAAAAAGCTTTCTGTTGTGTTATTGTCGGTTTGGTTAAGCTGTGCGTTCCAGAGAGCGCTTTTTTCGTTAACATTTTTTTGACCGAGAGTCAGGATTCCGCCTAGTTTTATATTGGTAAACGTCATGCCAATATCGGACGAAATAATCGGGTAAATATTAGCTGTTGGTTGTTCTTTGAATATTTGCGGTACATACGATATGGATGCATCGACAGAAAAAGCATTTCTAAATTGAAATTGCCATTCTTCCGGTTTGTGCATGCTAAGCGTGCGGTGGATAAATTCCTGAACTTCCCGTCCAAATGCATTTGGTCCAATTGTTCCAATACCTGCTTTCCAATTCAATACATTATGTCCAAAAAATTGCGTTTGGCTATAACGACCGAACAGATAAGCTGTTACCGGTCGGTCTATTTTCTTCAATTCCTTGTAGCTGCCGTTTTTAGCATTGTACATCAACTGTCCAAACTCAATAGAACGGATTGTCATATTGGACGTGTCTTTTTTTGTCCAGGAATAAGACAGCGTAAGCCCATTGGTATAATAGCCATCCTTTCCGGTCAATAAGTAACTGTCGTTTTCGGTCAATATGCCGATGGACTTTGTGTATATTTTCTGAGCCTGTATTTGAAAAGATAGAAGCAAAAAGGCAAGAGACAAAAACAGCATTTGCCCAATACGATAACGTTTAACCCGCATGGTTTCTGAGTTTTTGGATGGCGGCACTTACCAAATTTGTTTCATATCCTTTCTGTGCCATGTAGCGCATGGTTTTTGCTTGACGGACAATATATTGCTCGCTTTTTAACGCTGCCCATTTTTCCGAAACCAGTTTTTCCAAAACGGATTGGTAATCATTATCGTCTATTTCTTTCATCGCTGTTTTTATATTGTATGTACTCACTCGCCTCATCTTTAATTCTGACTGTATCTTTATTTTACCCCATTTCTTCATCCGAAATTTCCCTCCGGCAAATTGTATAGCGAACCTTTCTTCGTTCAGATATCCTTCCTCAATCAACCGCGCCAATAGTTCGTCGACATCCGAACTTCCTAATCCAAACTTGTACAGTTTGTCTTTGGTTTCCTGATGACCACGTTCCTGATAAGCGCAATAGTATTTTATTTTGTCCCAAGCCTGCGACGGCGTAAGCCTATTGTTCAGCATTTTAAAGGCAAATTTTAGGATATTTATTAATAATATTTATATTAAACTTGCATTAATTGGAAGATTAGTATATTGTATGGTGAATATTTATTAACAATATTTATATTAATCTCCCAAAAGCAACCGTTTTTTTGTAAAATTGCACAATTATAAACAAGCCAATAGCATGAAATTTATTGTATCATCCTCTGCCCTGCTTAAACATTTACAGCAAGTACAAGGTGTAATCAGCACCAATACGGTACTTCCTATATTGGAGGATTTTCTTTTTGAGATCAATAATAAGAAATTAGGCATTATCGCAACCGACCTGGAAACGGTGATGCACATAGAACTGGAGGTGGAAAGCTCGGAAGACGGCAAAATCTGTATCCCTGCAAAAATCTTGATTGATGCATTGAAAAATCTGCCCGACCAGCCTCTGACTATTGCGTTTGACAACAACTACAGCGTTGAGATTACCAGTGACAATGGTAAATATAAAATCAAGGGAGAAAATCCTGACAACTTCCCAAAAGAACCGGAAGCCGATGACACGACTACATTCCAGATGAAAAGTTCGTCATTAGTTACCGCTATCAACAAAACGATTTTTGCGGTAAGTACAGACGACTTGCGTCCTGCAATGACGGGCGTATTTTTCGAGTTGACCAAGGATTCTATTCAATTTATTGCGACGGACGCACACCGTTTGGTTCGTTACAAAAGAACTGA
>JAATFC010000207.1 GCA_015655435.1 Chitinophagales bacterium
GAAAGACCCAACATACCAAAACGGGCATCTTTCAGGCTGTTTCTTTCCGGGTCGATTCGATATTGCGATGCCGTGCTGAAATCTGCTCCGTCCAATTTTGTTTCACTGAAAATACAGTCTGGCATTTCACAAATTTCAAATTTGCTATTGGAAAGGTTGCACAGGCTGAAGTCAACCGCTTTCATTTCACATTTCAGAAAAAGCGTTTTGGGCATTTTCTTTCCCGTAAACGAAACATAGGAAATAGATGAAGCCTCAAATGCTACGTTAAACATGCTGTCCAAACAAGCATCAAATGCCACTCCCTGCAACTTGCAATGGATGAAACGGGAATGGTTATGAACGGAACGATCCATCTTGGTCATGGAAAAATTGCAGTTTTCAAACACGCAATCCTCAAAACGGCAGTTCACAAAGGAAGCATAAGAAAAATCACATTTTCGGAAAATACAATCCACGTATTCAAATCCGTCCCTCACTTCCTCCACAAAAGAAAGATTTTCCGTTACTTCTTCATCAAAATACTTCTTTTCCATGCCCGAATATAAAAGTTTGTGTCCAATATATGGAAGTGTAAATCGCTAAAACATTGGAGTTTCCTAATATACATTTAGAAATATCTATGCCTATTTAGAGAGATTTCTCGCTCGTACCTCACTCGAAATGACGTTGATCCTTTGTGCAAAATTCACAAATTAAACGTCATTTCGACCATAAGGGAGAAATCTCATACATCTTGAGCGTTCTTTTGTTGCAAGCCGCTAAAACATTGCAACACTCAATTGTTAACGAACACAAAAGGGAATGTCTATTTTCAGTAACGAATGAACATTTGTAAATAAAATTAAAAAGATTGTATTATTTTCGGCAGTCTTAAATTTTAAATTATTATAAATGGCAAGTTTCAGTAACTCAACCAATGTAACGCCAACGACTGCTGCTCCCGGCAAAAGTTATTTAGGTCCGTTAATCAACCTGACGGTTTTGTTTTTCATGTGGGGTTTCATTACCTGTATGAACGACATCCTCATCCCCTATCTTAAAAAGCTGTTCACGCTGAACTATACGGAATCGATGTTGGTTCAATTCTGTTTTTTTGGTGCCTATTTTATTGGTTCTTTGATTTATTTCATTATTTCCACGACCAAAGGAGACCCTATTAATCGTGTCGGATACAAAAAAGGGATTATTTTCGGAATTATACTTTCCGCGGTTGGTTGTTTGATGTTTTACCCTGCATCTGCAGCGGCATCTTACGGATTGTTTCTTACCGCCTTATTTATATTGGGCTTAGGATTTACGGTTTTGCAGATTACGGCAAACGCCTATGTTACGTTGTTGGGTGCTCCTGAAACTGCATCTAGCCGTCTTAATATGACACAGGCATTCAACTCGTTGGGTACGACATTGGCACCTATCATCGGTGGTCACCTGATATTTTCCATCTTCAAAAATGCAGACGGTAGCCTTTCCAACGAAGCTACCAAAGTCCCTTATATCGCATTTACCATAATACTGGTATTGATTGCGCTCATTATTTCCCGTGTCAAACTGCCCGAATTTAACCTCGCATCCAGCGATGCAGATGCTAAATCGACTGAAGGTTTTGGTGCATTTAAGTTCATGAACCTCAATCTCGGCGCATTGGGTATTTTCTTTTACGTAGGTGCGGAAGTTTGTATTGGCAGTTTGATGATTTCCTATATCGAGCATTCGCTTGGGCTGAACGAAGATGCCGCAAAAGGTTATCTAGCACTATATTGGGGCGGAGCGATGGCAGGTCGCTTTATGGCATCATTTGCTTTCAACAAAGCTATTTCCATAGGCAAAAGGATTATCTATATGGCATTGATATGCGCAGGTATATTAGGCTTGCTGTTTTACATTTCCGGATTGCAATGGGAACAGATGTCATTCTTTGCATTGATGATGGCGGTCAACATTATCGGTTTCCTTTTAGGCAAATCCAGTACTGCGTTCTCTTTGGCGCTATTTGCAGTTGTCAATATCATATTGGTCAGTCTAGGTCTGATGTCTTCCGGAGCGATTTCCGTACATATGCTGTTAGGTATCGGCTTGTTTAACTCCATCATGTTTTCCAATATCTACACATTGGGTATTGCAGGCTTGGGGAAATATACCAGCCAAGGCTCTTCACTATTGGTAATGGGAATCGTAGGCGGTGCAATATTACCGTTGCTGCAAGGTCTCATTGCCGACAAAATCGATCTGAAAACTTCTTATATCGTTCCGGTTTTATGCTATGCATATATTGCATTTTATGGCTTATGGTGTAAGAAAAAGAAAATTGCAGAGTAGATTTTCCAAACTATATTTTAATTATAAAGGCTTCCTATTCGGAAGCCTTTATAATTATTAGCCGATATTTCGTTCTATCCCATGCTTCCTATTCTCATCCAAAGCAAAGTCGGTCTGGCAATAGAAAATGCAGAGATAAACATCATAAGAAGTACAGGAAAGTTTTTATCGGTCTCAGGAACCAGACTTTCAATTTTCCACACTCCAAAAATGCCGTCATGAATTTTAAATAGCAACCCTGTTTCATCATACATTGCAAAAGAGATTTTCTTTGACCACCCACCTACCTTTCCATCATAGTTTAATTCTTTATTTCGAGATTCATTGTTTTCAGTTTCTACAATGCAATCTGTCGTAAAACTGCCAAATACATAATGTGGTATTTGTCCGACAAGTGCGCCATCCTTTGTCAGTTTATAGAAAATCCTTTCGTTTTCAGCGACACGAATCAAACAGTAATCACTATTATTAAAAGTAGCCGAAAATGAATAAATCTCAGGTAACACTAATTTTTTTCCTTCTGCAGTCTCAGCTTCTTCAAATTTAATAGTGGTCAACAACTCTCCATTGTCCATTTTTAGCATTCCAAGCAGAAAAGGTTTTCGCTTAATCTTGTATTTATAATTTTTCATTCAGTAGATTTTAGTAAAATTGTTATTATCGTTTGTACTTACTAAAGAAGAAACTGTTAATAATTTATTTCAAGCGTTTCAACACCAAGTATTGTTTTAATTTCAATATATCAAAAAAATAAAGTTATGCCATTTGTACGCGTATCCATATTGGAAGGAAAAGACGAGCAATACAAATCGAAAATCGCTGACACTATCTATGAAGCACTTAGGAGAACATTCAACGTTCCGGAAAACGACAAGTTCATAGTCATACATGAACACAAAAACGGTGAGCAGCATTTTCCATCATCCTATCTCGGAATGCACAAAGACGAAAACGTTGTTTTCGTTCAGATTTTTGCAAATAACACAAGGACGCTAGAACAGAAAAAAGAACTATACAAAAGTATCACCTTCGGACTTGGCAACGCCATCGCACTCCACCCTGAAAATATCTTAATCAACCTAGTGGAAGTTCCTAAAGAAAACTGGTCTTTTGGCAACGGTATCGCCCAATATGGATAGTAACACCACTATATTGAGAAACATTTCTCATTTCTTTTCCATCAGATAATCCAGCAAATCCTTTATTCCTTCCGTTGCCTTTTTCTGAATGGGAATAAGGTTTTTCAGATAGGGTAAATGTGGAATTTCCTGGTCGATAACGTATTTCGGAACGGAGTCCGCCAATACATCAACCAAACCAGCCGCAGGATAAACGACCAACGAACTTCCAATCAATACGAAAATGTCCGCTTGCTCCAATAAGGGAATGGCATCTTCGATTTTCGGAACAGCTTCGCCAAACCAAACAACATCTGGCCGCAACGGTCCTCCATCTTCCGCCTTGTCGCCAATATGAATATCCTCACGGATTTCGTAAAGTTTTCCGTCATTCAATACGCTGCGCATTTTCAGTATTTCGCCATGTAGATGCAACACATTGGAGCTTCCTGCACGCTCGTGCAAGTCATCGATGTTTTGCGTGATGATTTGAACATTATATTGGTTTTCCAATTGTGCCAATCCAATATGGGCGGCATTCGGAGATGCAGACAAACATTGACGTCTGCGCATATTGTAGAAGTCCAAAACAAGTTCCGGATTGTTCTGAAAACCCTGATAAGATGCTACGTCCTCAATCTTATAGTTATCCCAAAGTCCGTTGTTCCCACGAAAGGTACCCAGACCACTTTCGGCACTGATTCCTGCACCGGTCAATACTACAATGTTACCTTTGTTTAAACGCATTGTTACCTCAATTTTAACGGACTGTTATCTTAATCTGAATTAATCCCTTGACTGTTTTTCTTTGATAGTAATGTACATAATTTTATGAAAAACATGAAAAAGTTCACCATCTTCCCCATGCTTTTTTTAAGCACCTTTCTTTTAAGCACACAATCATTTGCCCAAAAAAAATTCGCCGCTTCCTTCTACAAAGGCGATTGGTATTTCGAAGTCAAGGACATTCCTCAAGGCGAACTGACTGGCGTATTGAGCTTTTCGTACAACGGTAGTGCACTATCGAGCTATTTTGTCAATGACCGCAACGGCGACACTATCCGAGTGGATAAAATCAATGTTGCCGACACCAGCATTACCTTGTTCTTCAGTGCGATGGGGCAAAACGTAGAGTTGACGCTCAAGCCTGAGGACGAACAACACATTGCAGGGACAGTCATGGACACCTATCCGTTGTTGGCGGCAAGACGGAAAGATTAGCATTTCTTTCATTATCTATTGCGGGAGGCATCTCTTTAGACTAAGGTTAGAGAGAAATCTCCTGCATTTTTCTTTCCTAAACATACAATGTGGGAATATTGTACTTTTGCCGCTTTAGAATCTCCGTACAAACGCATCGACAATGTCTCACTCCGGCAAAAAACTCTGGTTATATTTTATCCCTGCCTTACTTTGGGCGATACTCATCTATATCTTATTGACATTACCCGGTGACGATTTTAAAGATTCGGGGTTCGAGGCTATTCCACATTTTGACAAAGTAGTACACATGGGACTGTTTGGCGCGCAGGTCTTTTGGCTTGCATTGCCATTGGCGAAAAGATACCGACCAAACGCGGGCATATTGATTTGGATAACGGTTGCCGTCATTGTTTTTGGTATATTGATGGAATATGTACAAAAATATTTCACAACGGATCGCAGCTTTGACTGGACAGACATGGTGGCGGACGGAGTCGGCGCAGTCCTCAGCTATTTCTGCATGCGATACATATTCCGCCAATACCAGAAAAAACACCCGATAAATTCCGAATCTTCTTTTACCTAAACCACATTCCGTTGCCTTATCTTTGGCATCCAAAAGTCCCATAATGAGATCGATGAAAGTACGCCATGTTGCGTTGATTATAATTGCACTGTTAGTCCTTGACCAAGTCATTAAGATATATGTCAAAACCCATTATTTCCTCCAAGAGGAGCACAACGTATTGGGAAACTGGTTCAAACTCCACTTTATCGAAAACGAGGGAATGGCCTGGGGCATGAAGTTTGGCGGAGATTGGGGCAAGATGCTGTTGAGTTTGTTCCGACTTGTTGCGGTCATCTGGGGTTGCTTTTACATCAAGCGAATCGTTTCGGAAAAGAAACACCCTGGTTTTCTGGTTTGCGTAGCATTGATTTTCGCAGGCGCAGCCGGAAACCTTATTGACAGTATGTTTTACGGATTGATATTCAATGAGAGCGACCTCTATCTACACAACGTTGCGACTATGTTTCCCAAAGGCGGCGGTTACGCATCTTTTTTGCATGGCCGCGTTGTGGACATGTTTTATTTTCCTGTGATTGACACGATTCTTCCCAGTTGGGTTCCGTTCTGGGGTGGACAAAGATTTACTTTCTTTGACCCGGTCTTCAATCTGGCAGATGCCTGTATTTCCTGCGGTGTCATCATATTGATTATATTCCAATCCAAATTTTTCCCTACGGAAAAAAAGAAGCAATCCGAAGAAATTCAAAACGCCTAATCCCAATATCATCATGAAAAGCATTGCTGTATTTTGCGGTTCGAGTAGCGGAGTTTCCACAGTCTTTGCGCAACAAGCGTATGCTTTGGGAAAATATTTCGCAGTAAAAGAAATCACGTTGGTTTACGGTGGGGCAAAAGTAGGATTGATGGGCGCGGTAGCAGACGGCGCTTTGGAAAACGGCGGAAAAGTCATCGGCGTACTGCCTCATTTTTTGCAGACAAAAGAAGTCGGACACGAACACCTGACCGAACTCATATTGGTGGACAACATGCACGACCGCAAACGAAAGATGAACGAACTTTCCGAAGGTGTCATCATGCTTCCGGGCGGATTCGGCACGTTTGAGGAGTTTTTTGAAATGCTGACTTGGGCACAACTCGGACTACATAAAAAGCCAATAGCCATATTGAACACCAACGGTTTTTACGACCAGCTTTTGCAGATGATAGACACAATGGTACATAACGGTTTTGTAAAGGAACTGCATCGATCAATCGTCCTCAATGATCCAGAAATAGAACCGCTTTTAGAGAAAATGAAAAGCTATGTTGCTCCTGAAACGGGCAAATGGATTAAGCAAGATGAAGTGTAAGTAATAGCGTAAAAAATAAACCAGTCACCTAATTTTTTGACCGCTCGGCAAATA
>JAATFC010000356.1 GCA_015655435.1 Chitinophagales bacterium
AGTAATTTCAAAGTGGTAGGCCTTTGTCTTTTTGTTCTCGTTCCGTTTGATGTGGCTGCTTTGCAACAGTTCCAGGTTGTGGCGTTTTACCGTACTGATGGGAAGCCTTAACAGTTGCCTTGCTTCTTTATTGGTAAAAGTTGCCTGTTTGTTTTCCGCTAATGCAGCTTTGAGTAACTCAAAATAATTTCTTGTTGCCCCGCTCAGTTCGTCCGCCTTCCGTAGCAACACCTCCTTCATCAGCCTGTTGGCTTCGCTGATGTCTTCCAACGTAGTGCTGATAAAGGTTTCACCGGTTAGGGTGTCTGTTTGTTTTTCACGTTGGTACTGGTGGTAAAAAGTCACGGCCTCTATGAACTGCAAATAGTGCGCATTGGTTCTTCTCGGTTTAAAAACCTCACTCGGTATTTGCAATAATTCCGCAAAAGGGTTTCTAACGGCTATTGGCTGTAAAAGTCGTTGTGTGTTTTGCAACAGTTCCTTGATGCCGTTTTCTTCCGTGGTGTTGACCGTTCCCGCGCTTTTCTTCCTTTGGTAACCCATGATGTTCTCGTCCTGCTGTTTGCTTTCGTCAATGTATATCAAAAAACTCCTGTTGGCGTTGTCCTCATATATCCTTTCCTGTGTGGTGCAGCCTGCAACGCTCACGGGGCCATTTACTTTGAACGTGATGGTTTTGGTGATGCCCTTGCTGTCCTTTAGCGGTACCAGTTTGGTGATGTGTTTCTTGCTGATGAGTTCCCGAAGGGCATACATGACAGTTTCCGCTCCGTCCATGTCTTCAATGAGGATTAACTTATGTTGTAAATCATACTCGCCAAAATAATACAGGGCGTTGCTGGTTAATGATGTGCTTTCTATTTTATCTTCTTCGGGTATGAGTTCCGCCACCTTTTCCTGTAGATGTGACTTGCCTGCTCCACTGCTTCCAAAGCTGATGATGTGCAACGGGCTTGCTCTCTTACGGCTGGTGAAAAGAAGGTACATCAGCAGCCTGTTGTTTTCCTCGCCGATGACACCGGATTTGCCTATGGCTTCGTTGGTCTTTTCCATAAGATTAGGCTGCATCAAAAAGTTGATGGCTGCTGCTCTTTCATCTTGTGTAAGTATTTTCTTTACCTCTTTGGTTGTTTGCTGTTGCTCCAACTCTTGCAACCTGTAGAGCTCCAACTGCCTTGTAATGTCCGCAATGGATTTTGTGATTTGTAATGTGCCTACTTCTAAACGCTCTGCTGCTTTTCTGATTAACTTTTCCACCTGCACGTCGTTGTATAAATCCAGGTTGTGGTTCACGGGCAGTGCGGCGATCTCGGGGTTGTTTTGGTAAAACTCGAACTTCCTGTTTGTTACCTCGATCCTTATCGTCACCCGCAGCCTGTCCAGGCCGTCCATCCTTATGCCGCCCAGTACCGTGAAGCCCAGTTCCTCCGTGACGTAGGTCATCGCGTTCGGGTTCGTCGTGTCCAATTGGTTTGCCATAAAAAATATTTTTTCAGAACAAATATTGTCCAAAAGTATATTTTCTGTTCTAATAGAACAAAATATTTATGGTTTGATTAGATAAATTCTGTTCCTTAATTTCGCAGGAAGCTTCATTTTGGCTGTCTAAAAAGATATTTTATGTTGTTCGGTGAACGGCTTACGGCGGTAAGGAAAAGGAAAAAGATTTCGCAGGACGAACTGGCGAAGGCCATCGGCGTGCATGCCCCCGTGATCGGCAGGTACGAGCGCGACGAGGTAAAGCCGTCCATCGAAGTGGCCGCAAAGATTGCCGAAGCGCTCGGCGTGTCGCTCGATTATCTCGTAGGTATCGCGGACACGGAACTGGACAGCTCCCTGACACAAAAAATCCTCGCCATACAGCAACTGGACGACGAGGACAGGATCGCCATAATTAAAACCATCGACGCACTGCTCAGGGACGCAAAGGCTAGGATGGCTTACGCTTCGTAAACCTTTTTGCACCGAACGGTTGAAAACCGTGCGGATATATAGTTGTGTAATAAATGCAATGGATTGTTTTTACAGTGAAAAGAAAAACAGAACCCTTTCTGTACAATGGTTTTATGGCATAAGGACACTTCTGACTATAGTTGCAAACTATAAATAAACTTTTTCCGCCGCCCCTCCGCACTTGCTTCCCAAAATAACATAACAGGCCATTATAATCTCAGAGCGCTTATAATCCTATTATGTTAAATTGGAGAGCTAAGCGTAGGGCGGGCTAGGGAAGACACAAGAACCTCTGTACTAAATCTCTCCCAATGGCAGATATTAATCAAGATTTTCATACCAATTGGCTTTTATTTTTTTCCATTTTTTATATTCTTCAGTTTTGTATTTTAATTTAGGAAAACGAATTAGATTAGCTCGTTTCATGCTCATAGTATTGATATAAACTATTCCCAAAGAATCTACATATAAATGATAGATACCGTATTTAATAAATTTTTTTGCAAGATTATTTAAGGATTGTTTATCTAATTGAGAAGTGTCTTTTATTAATTGTGTACTTTCATAAACAATGTTTCCATTATTAACATTAATTGATACTATATAAACCCCATTATTCAAATATATATTTGGATTCACAAAAAAACGACCAATATTTACACTATCAAAACTTCTAAGTATTACACCTTTTTTTGCGAAATTTTCAAAATTTTCTTCACCAAATTTTGCAACAAAATTTTGATTGTTATTGTGAATTGAATACTGATTACTTCTACTATTGCAACTTAAAAAAAGAATAATTCCACAAATACTAATTATAAATAACCGAAAAGCATCCATAATTAATGATTTTAACGTGAAGAACTTAAAGGTCCGACTTTAACTTTACCTTTATATAATATTTGTTCATAACCATTTTCAATGCCATGTGTCCATCCTTGTTCTATTGAAAATTGATCATCCTCTGAATCCCATTGAGGGTCATATCCATTTTTTTTCCCAAACAAACTATTATATTGAGCACCTAATTGTACTTCTTGAAGCCATAGTCCTATCCCTGCTGCCGCAGCCCCTAATAAAAAGTTCCCAAAGTTTGCATGGTTATGAGCTACTCCGTCAACCAAAAATACCATTGGTGATGGTCTTTGTTCGTTGTTTGGATCGAAACTGGCTCCTGGATATTTGTCTGGTATTCCACGATATGAAAAATCAAGTTTGCCTCCTCCTTTTCCTTCTTTTAATATATAGCTATATCTAGATTTATTTTCTCCTTGATTAGATACTTTATTTTTGGGATTAAATACTCCTGCATCACTTAGCATATCTTTGATATCATTCTCTTTTACAAAAACGACTTGATTGATTTTTCCTGCTTTTATATCTGCTATATCATTTTTTTCATCCGCAAACGTAAATTTTTGAGTAGAGTTCCCTTTGTCATCTAATATTCTGCCCTTATGACCATGCCAGAAATTATGCCACCAATTATTTTTAGTACTGTTCAAATACCTTCCATCTTTATCAAAATTTATATATTCTTTACCTGTAGGATCTATATTCCTAATTGGATTATCGGCCAATGCAGTATATGGCGACCACTTCCTTGATTTATCAGACAGAGGGTCTGTAGTATGCCACCTACCTATCTGCGGGTCGTAGAACCTTGCTCCGTAGTCGTACTGGTCTAACCCGAGGTCGCTCTGGAGTTCCTTTCCGTTGTACTGGTATTTGTTCTGTAGTGCGACGCTTGACTGCGTTGAGGATATCCCTTTCATTGTCAAGCCGAACGGATAGTAGTGCGTCTCCTCCAGTATGGGACTTTGGAGTCCATATTGGTCCGTCACTACCAGTCTCGTGTTCCCCAAGTGGTCCTTGAAAAAATAGTCCAGGATCAGCCCCGTACTGTCTTTTGTCCTTAACCTCCCTTCACTTGTGCCAAAGAACTGTAGCGTGTCGTTGCGGTACTGGTTTTCACCTACATACAGCGTCGTGTCCGTCTTTCCCGTCTGGGAATCATATGTCCACTTCTTCCATTTGTTGCCGGAGGCATCGTAAAGATAGTTGACAGTACCCTTGTTCGACACCGTGACCTGCTGTGGCAAATTTAGGTAATTGTACGTTATGGAAGCAATCCCCTTGTTCTGGTCTTTGGTCAAATTCCCGTTTGCATCGTATGCATAGTCGTCGTCGGTATTGGTTCCGTCCTGGAAATCACCCAGCTTCTCCGCAGCGTTGCTTATCGCGTCGGCAACCTTGGCTAGTTTGTTGGAGCCTGCCTGATAAGTATAGGTAAGGTCGTCTACCAGTGCCGAAACGTTGGTGGTCGTTCCCAAGCCGCGCTGGCTGAGCGTTTTGATATTGCCGTTATTGTCGTAGGATATGTTCCCTACATTGTAGTTTACCGTGGAATTGGTAAATGAACTACCTGTATACTGTCCAAATATGGCCCCGTAGAACCTATTTGCTGCATCGTACGTAAAATCGTACTTACGCACCCTGCCGCGGCTGCCCGTCTTCCATACCATGCCCGTGATGTTGCCCGTGTACTGCGGGGCGGCGTAGGACAGGTTGTTGA
>JAATFC010000023.1 GCA_015655435.1 Chitinophagales bacterium
ACAAAACAGTAACCAGTTTTGCTGTACAGTCTTTAAGTCCAAACACAAAATATTGGTTTAGGGTGCGGGCGTATAACTATTTAGGAAGTTCCGCGTTTTCTAATCTGCCAACCGTTACAACCAACAATATATCCGCTACTGCAGATATCACGTATGACGGAGGCAAACTATTTGTCAATGCGGAAAACAGTGGCGGGGTAACCGCAGATGAAGGTTCTCCTAAACTGATAGATCACGACATTTCTACCAAATTTCTTGTTTTTACGACGCAGTTGACGGGTACATTGAATTGTATTTATAAGCCGACAGGACAATATATAGTTACTAGCTATGGAATTGGTACAGCGGGAGATGCTCCGGCTCGAGACCCTAAGACGTGGACGTTTGCAGGATCGAACGACAGTACAAACTGGGTAACATTGGATTCTAGAACGGATCAATTGGGCGGCACAACGCCAAGGACGAGTTATTTTTATTATAACATAAGCAATCCTGGAACGGTAGCCTATAAATATTACAGAATATCCATAAGTGCCAATAATGGAGCAGTAGATGGAGTTCGTTTCCAAATAGCGGAATGGCCTATATATGGTACGCCAACAAGTGCGCCAAATCTTCCGCAAGCATTGAAAGTGACAGACAGTACTGCAAGTTCTCTTTCACTTTCCTGGACGCAGGATGTCACAGACACAAGCAAACACTTAACAAATTTCATCCTCCAGAGAGGGCTGGATCAATTGAACTTTACTACGGTCAATAGTAAGATTCCTGCTTCGACAAGAACTTTTGTAGACCAAGGCTTATTGGACAGCACTGTATACTACTATAGGATACAGGCTGTTGACTCTGCCAAATCCGTATATACGGGATGGTCGTCTGTTGCAAGTGGGATGACAAAAGTAACGCCGGGCATACCACATGTACCTGTATTGAGTTTGGGTGCGGTGACGGATTCAACTATTGCATTTAGTTGGGTAAATAGGGCAAATAATGCTACCGGATTCAAAATAGAGCGCTCTTCCGACGGTGTTAACTTTACGCAGATCGACTCCGTTTCCTCTAGTGTTACCAGCTATGTAAATTATCCCGTTTGGGCTGCATACAATTACTATTATAGGGTTAGAGCATTCAATGGTAACGGAAATTCGGGCTATTCCAATGTTATTTCTACCACTACTACGGGCTATAATAGAGCCCCTATTGCTAAAAATCCTATTATTTACAGAAAAGTATGTGTAGGTACAGGCAAGTTTTCTTTCTCTTTTGATGGCATAGTTCCCGGACCAAATTTTGAACTATCTCAAACACTTAGGGTAACCTCTGTTATGGCAGACACAGCATATAGGAAATTGTTTACAGCCTTTGATTTTAATTCTGCAGTAGTCAATGGAGTTGTCAACTATTCTTTCACGACGTCCAATATTGTTGCGAATGGAGACACGGCAAATATTTTGGTTACCGTGAAAGACAATGGAGGCATATTGAACGCAGGAACGGACAGCTTGGTTATTCCGGTTAAAATTTATTTCAATACGCTAGGTGTTTCTATTGCTGCTAATAAAGATATAGCCAGTGTGCCGAGATATGCTTTGGTTACGCTGACAGCGTCAAGTACAGCTCCCGACGTTACGACTTATAAGTGGACTAGTACACATCAGGAAAACGTAGTGGGTGCGACTAACTTGTTGCTTTTGCAGGTAAGACCATTGCAAACCGAAACTATTACACTTACGGCCACTACTCCTCAAAACTGCTCTGCGACAGCATCGGTAGTTCTTAAACCACAAGACTCGCTTGTTGTAAGCAATATCTTAACGCCTAACGGTGACGGAATAAATGACAGATGGATTATCTATGGCATTCAAAATGTGAATAGCAATAATGTCAAGGTGGTTGATAGAAGTGGTCGGGTTGTTTTTACGCAGAACAACTATTCGAATGGTTGGGATGGCAGATATAATGGATCCTACCTACCAGAAGGCGCATACTATTATGTTGTAGAATATACGCTGCCAGCGGCCAACGGTGGAACGTCCAAAGTACAGAGTAAAGGTGTTTTGACAATTATAAGTGGTCGTTAATCTACGTATTGTTGACCGTAGAAAAATTAAGAATTCAAATAAACATAGAAATCAATGAAACGGAGCTATATTTTTGGGGCACTTTTATTTTCTTGTTGCTTCATCATTCGTGGTAATGCGCAAACGAGCTTATTTGGTAGTGGTTATTTTCAGAATCAATATGTTTTTAACCCTGCGATGACGGGTCTTAATAATAAGGAACTGAATCTGAGCTTGTCTTATCTTAGACAAGGTAATTCAGGTGGGAGCAATACAGCTTTTACAACACTGTACGGAACGGCAGACTATGCATTTAACAATGCTATCGGTGCTGGGCTTTCCGTCTATAATGACAAAGCTGGGCTTATCAGCTCGTCAAAATATGTGGGCTCTTATTCTTTCCACATGAATCTTGCGGACGAAAACCAGAGGCTGCATTTAGGTTTCTCTGTGATAGGAATACAGCAAAGAGTAAGGCAGGATGGCGTTAGCGGCGACCCGGGCGACCCCGCATTTTATAATTTTAATAAAAGGAAAATGCAGGCTGAGGCTGATTTTGGAGCCGCCTATACGGATAAGTCATGGACTATACAGGCCACCGTACCCAATCTAGTATCGCTCATCAATGATAGACCACGCGACCAGATATTTAGCCAATCGACTTTGTTTTTTGCGTCGTCATATAAGTTCAAATTGAATGATGACGATGCGGAATCTATGACATTGGAACCCAAGGTTGTTTATCGTGGGTTTAAGCAGACGAAGAATGTGATAGATGTTGGTGCCAATTTTAGCATTTTGAATAATGCGCTTAACCTTTATGGTATGTACCATTCTACGAAATGCGTAACAGCAGGAGTTGGCTACAAACTCGATTTTGCTCAAGTTTCTGCGGCCTACACTACTACACCGTCGGCATTATCGGGTTATTCTTTGGGAAATCAATTTGAAATCAATGTCAAATTTTCGATATTGAATAAATAACAGACAAATAGTTCTTTTTGTCTTTAGGCATCATTTTGAAAAGGGAAAATAGCGAAGGTGGGTAAAACTTGTTTTACCCACCTTCGCTATTTTATACACTATAATTAAAGAAAGTTCCGCTGAAAATTATTTGTTTGTGCAAGATAAAAACCCAAGATATTTTATCCATTCAAATTTCCTTCAATCCAACTCAACTTACTGTAATAGTCAAACGGAAAATTTTTTGGAAAAACTTCCTGATAGTTGAGCATGAGTTGTTTGACGCGTTGTAGTTCCGTATTGGCTTCTGGCTTGTTAAGTTGATGAAATATTTGCGCATGGAGATAAGCTAAATCGACTTGAACTTTTACTAACTGGTCATCCAAAACCATTAATGGTCCGGATTTTTTTTCTAGTTTATCCAATATAGATTCGTCGATGTATTTTTCCAGTTCTGCTAATGCTTCTTCCGGCTTGTCCAATACCAAACCTTTGGCACGTGTCAGTATCTGAACTAACACTTGAATATTTCTGGTAATCAAATCTCTTTCTAACATGACTTAAGTTTAAAAAGCTTCTCCCAAAGAAAAATACACACCACCTTGTCTTTTTTCTCCTGGAATTCTTTCGCCCCAACCATAATCAATACGGACACTTAAGCTCCTTTCCAAATCGAAGAAATAGCGAAGACCTCCGCCATAGTTAGGTTTCAGGTTGTTGCCGTTAAAATCACTTACGCCATACACGGAACCGACACCTCCAAAAACCACAACACCAAAACGAGGAACAAACCTATAACGCAACTCAGACTGGACGGCCGCATAGTTGCGGTCATTGTAACGACCTTGATAGTAACCACGCATTATCTGGTCGCTTCCCAATCGCTGCATCATGTAAAACGGTGCATCGTGTGAAGTCAAAGAGTTATAGATACCGTTAAAACCTATAACCAGCTTATTGTTGAGCGGTTGGAAATATCGATAGTTGAACTGGATAATGCCACCATTATAGTTTTCGCCTCCGAAAAAGTTAGGTACGTAGTTCAAGCTAAGTTTCGCAAATTGTCCTTTTGTTGTGTACGTATTGGTGTTGCGCGTATCGATGAACTGTTCAATGCCGAAAGAAAGATATTTGCCTCCCTCCTTTCCATACAGATTCGAATTTTCAAAAAATCCACCCGGTGCTTTATCTGTATATTTAAAATGTTCAAATTCGGTAACAAATCCTAAGTAATAACTACCAAACATTTTTTTGTCTGCCGCGGCTAAAAAACGAAAGCGTTTTTCGTTAATTAGGTTTTTATCAGCCTGTAATGTATTGGCTCCAATACCATAAAAATTGTAGGGAAAATTTTGGTATCTCAACTCGCCGTATAAACGATAATCGTTGTTCTTGGTCCAGATTTCAGAGATAATTTTAGTCGAGGTTTGCTTCTTTTCCGTGTATGAAATACTTGCCTCGATAGAGCTGTTTTTTATATTGGGATCTTTTCTGTCCGTGTAGAAAGAATACAGCCCCGTCACGCCGACCTTCAACCCCGTTTCCTGTGCGTAGGCAACCGCCGGAAGTGGGAGAAAGGATGGTTTTCTGGTTGTGTCTTTTTCGTTGGATAGATATTTATGCAAAACTTTTTTCACGAAATCTATCTGCGCGTTTGATTTCTCCGAAAACATACAAAAAGCAAGACAGCAGAGGCTGCCCCTGACTATCTGAAAAAAAAGTGTTTTTTGCGAAAAATGTGAAAACATGCGCCAAAATTAGGGATTTCTTTCTTCCACATTCTTTCTTGGATTTTTTGGATGGAATGAGGATGCGCAAAAAGGTCTGCAAAGGATTGAACCATACCACCCGATTTTCCGTAAATTTGCGGCTACTTTGCCTATAGGACAAAAAGCAGGCAAAAAAATAACAATGACGATTTCATACAATTGGTTAAACGATTATCTACCGGAAAAGATAGAGCCGGAAAAACTTTCTAAGATATTGACGTCCGTGGGGTTGGAAGTGGAGACGATGGAAGATTACGAAAGCATCAAAGGTGGGCTCGACGGTCTGGTTGTTGGTGAGGTATTGACTTGCGAAGACCATACCAATTCGGACCATCTGCACGTAACGACGGTCAATATCGGCGAAGGCGAACCATTGCAGATTGTATGCGGCGCACCCAACGTTGCTGCTGGACAGAAAGTTATTGTCGCAACCGTAGGCACAACGATATATCTTATATCAGGCGAATCGATGACGATGAAAAAAGCCAAAATCCGTGGCGTGGAAAGCTTTGGTATGATATGCGCGGCGGACGAGATTGGAATTGGCGAAAGTCATGATGGAATATTTGTTTTACCGGAAGACAGCAAACCCGGAACAAAAGCTGCGGAACTGTTCAATGTATATAAAGACATACTTTTTGAAATAGGGTTGACGCCCAATCACATGGACGCGATGAGCCATATTGGAACGGCTCGTGATGTTTGCGCATATTTGTCCAGACATCAGTCTAAAGACATCCGACTACGTACGACTTCTTTGAATGGCTTTGCTGTGGAAGACCATACGCTCAATGTCGATATTGAAATAGAAAATGAGGAAGATTGTCAGCGATATAGTGGCTTGTGTCTGACCGAAATCAAAGTCGGACCATCGCCCGAATGGATGCAGAACAAGCTAAAATCAATCGGTGTACGACCCATCAATAATGTAGTTGACATCACCAATTTCGTATTGCAGGAATATGGTCAACCATTGCACGCATTTGATGCAGATAAAATAAGTGGGAAAAAAATCATTGTCAAAAATCTTCCCGAAGGCTCCAAGTTCGTCACATTGGACGACAAGGAAAGAACGTTGAGGTCTACGGATTTGATGATTTGTGATGAGAATGGCGGTTTGTGTATTGCTGGAGTTTTTGGTGGAAAAGGAAGCGGGATTTCCGACACGACAACAAATGTTTTTTTGGAAAGTGCTTGGTTCAAGCCAACGACAATCCGCAAAACGTCCATGAGTCACGGTTTGCGTACGGACGCTGCGCAACATTTTGAAAAAGGTTCGGATATCTCCATCACCGTTACGGCGTTGAAAAGAGCAGCATTGCTATTGAAAGAATATGCAGGCGCAAAGATTAGTTCGGATATAAAAGACATCTATCCAAAACCCAAGGAGGAAACGCATATCTGTCTCAAATACCACTACCTCAAAAAACTGAGTGGAAAAAACTATCATCCCGATACTATAAAAAGAATATTGACCGCGTTAGGTTTTGGTTTGGTAAAAGAAGGTATGGATGAAATCTGGGTTTCTGTTCCGTTCAACAAACCGGACATTACGTTGCCCGCGGATGTAGTGGAAGAGATTTTGCGTATTGACGGCCTGGACAATATTGAGATTCCCGCGTCCATGCATATCATTCCTTCCGTGGACAAACTACAAGCGAAGCTGGATATTCAGGAAAAAATTGCGAACTATCTAGTTGGTCAAGGCTTTAATGAAATCATTACCAATCCGATTACCAATAGTGCATACTATACTGAGGAAGTATTGGCACATACGGTAAAGATGCTCAATAGTCTCAATGCGGAACTTAACGTTATGCGACCATCCATGCTGGAAACAGGATTGGAAGTTGTTGCTTATAATATCAAGCGCAAACAAAACAATCTTCAACTGTTTGAATATGGAAAAAACTATAGTACTGATGGCGTAGGACAATATAAAGAACTAGAAAGACTAGCGCTTTATATTACCGGAAAAACAAAAGATGACGATTGGATTTCCAAAGGAAAAGAGCTGGACTTCTATCATGCAAAAGGCATCGTTAATGCTATAGTAGCTTTAAACGGTTTCAATAGGATAAACTATAAAAAAGAGAGCGAGGATACGCTTTCCTTTGAAGTAGAGAAAAAGATAATTGGTTTCGTGTCAAAAGTAACGAAGGAAAAACTTAGTCGCTTCGATATCAAAAAC
>JAATFC010000247.1 GCA_015655435.1 Chitinophagales bacterium
TACGCCTAAAAAATGGAGACCTTACTTGATCGCGGGCATCAACGACTGGCAAAAAGCTTTTGAAAAAGCCGGATTCAAAAATGCCATTGTCGGAAAAGAATGGCCTGAAAACGATACAACGATGAGCATGGAAGACGCTCGTTATAGTGTAGTTCGATATTTCGCTTCGGATGTTACAAATGCTTATGGCCCTAATGTCCACGACCCTCGCAGCGGCGAGATATTGGAAAGCCATATTGGATGGTACCACAATGTCATGAAACTGCTTCACGATTGGTACATGGTGCAGGCCGGTCCGAACGACTCAAAAGCAAGGAAAATGCAATTTGATGACGAGCTGATGGGCAACTTGATACGCTTTGTATCTTCCCATGAGATTGGGCACACACTCGGATTACGTCACAATATGGGCAGCAGCAGCAAGACTCCTGTTGAGTTGCTCCGCAACAAGAAATGGGTGGAAGCCAATGGACATACGGCTTCCATCATGGATTATGCACGATTCAACTACGTTGCACAACCCGAAGACAACATTTCCGAAGTTGGTATTTTTCCAAGAATTGGAGATTACGACAAGTGGGCAATCAAATGGGGATATTCTTACTCAGGAGCAAAGACAGACGAGGAAGACAAGAAAATCGTCAACAAATGGATTATCGAAAATCTAGACAAAAATCCACGACTTTGGTTCGGTGGTGAAGGCATGGACTTAGACCCTCGCTCACAGACAGAAGACTTGGGTGACGACAACATGATTGCCAATACCTACGGTATCAAGAATCTGCAAAGAGTCATCGCCAATCTTCCTGAATGGACTAAAGAAGAAGCCGATGATTATACCAATCTTTCGGATATGTACAATCAAGTCGTAATCCAATATAACCGTTATGTAAACCATGTAGTCAAAAACATCGGCGGATTACAGAACACTTACAAAACAGTGGAACAAGACGGTGCGGTTTATACTGCAACGCCAAAAGAAAAGCAGAAAAGGGCAGTTGCATTTTTGAATGCACAATTGTTTGATACACCAACTTGGCTGTTGGACCAAAAAATATTAAGCAAAATATACGACCCTGCTCAGACAAACCGTGTTTATACTATACAGACTTCCGTATTGGACAACATATTGTCTTCGTCTAAACTGGGTCTATTGCAGAAAGCTATAAACACTTACGGAGATACGACTTATTCTGTAGCCGAATTTATCGGCGATCTGCATGAAGGCATCTGGAAAGAACTGAAAAGCAATAGTGCCGTAACTGCGCCACGCAAAAACCTTCAGAAATCCTATATTGACAATCTGATGGACATTATCGAACCGAAATCCAACACTCCATCTATTCAGGCAATGGGAAATTCAATTATTTCTTTTAGTATAACTGCTCCTGATAATGCGGAGGTCAATGCAATTGCTAGAGCTGAGTTGAGAAATCTGCAATCACAGCTTACTTCTGCAGTTGGTTCTACTAGTGACAATGTTACAAAGTATCACTATCAGGATTTGCTGGATAGAATAAACGCGTTTTTTGAAAAAAGCAAGAAATAACAAACATCAAATTAATAGAACTTCCAATTATTGCTTTAATATTAAACTATAGGTTTACCAATTTAGGCAAAGCTCTAAAAAAATAAAAAGCATATAAGTATAGAGAGCTTCCTATTGTTAATGAGCTTATTGATATCTTGCTTTTTATTAAAATATAATTAAAGTGACCATGCACCGCCGCAATATTGATATTGCGGCGGTGCATGGTCACTTTAAAACAAATTCTACCCGTTGTTAATCTCACAACTAACAACAGTGATAATTTCAGAATAACGAACATATGAAAATTAAACTTTTGACAAAATTATTTTTACCCATCCTTTTATTTGCAGGAAATACAATTTTAGCCCAAACCAAATACCAAAAGGATTTTATTGAATTCTGGACAGACATCAACAATCACTACGCATATTTAAACCAACAAAATATTTATTGGGATAAAGTCAAAGAAATCTACGAACCGCAAACCAAGGAAATAACCAATGACGATGAATTTATTCAGTTCCTCGAAACCGTTTTAAACGAGTTGTACAACGGGCATTCCTCATTAAACACTAACCTAAATACATCCAATCGGCTCATTCCTTCAGGTTCAGATTTATACATAGAGAAAACGGACAATAAATATTTTATCAAGGACTTACGAAAAGGTTTTGGTGCTGACTTATCTGGTTTGAAAATCGGAATGGAAGTAATACTTTTCAACGGAAAACCAATCGACGAGCAATTGAAAAAATTTCTCCCAAAATTTACGGTTAATCCATCCTCCAAGATGTACCAATATGCAATTGATATGCTTTTTGCAGGGACTCACGATGCTAAAAGAGAAATTACTGTAATAGAAAACAGAAAAGAAAAAACATTCTACCCTCTTACTTACGGGAACAGAGATGAATTACTGTATCAAAAAGTGTTGAATAAAAACACAGCTTACATCAAAATCAACAATTCTTTGGGCAATAACAATCTCATTGCAGAATTTGACAAAACACTTGATAGTTTATTCCAATACAAAAACCTGATTATTGATTTAACAGAAACACCTGGAGGCGGAAATTCAACTGTTGCCAGAGCCATAATGGGTAGATTCACGGACAAACTTTTACCGTACCAAACTCATGAATTTGACGAAAAGGAATATCAGACTAAACGCCATTGGACAGAATACGTAACACCAAGAAAAGATATTTACAAGCAGAACGTTTACATTATTGTCGGACACTGGACCGGAAGTATGGGAGAAGGCATGGCTATTGGATTTGATGGAATGAAAAAAGCAAAAATCATCGGGACTCAAATGGCTGGGCTGATTGGCGCCGTTTCTAATTTTCAGTTAAGTGAAACCAAAATTGGATTTCAATTTCCAACCGAAAGACTATATCATATAAATGGGATTCCAAGAGAAAATTTCATGCCCGAAACATTAACACAAAACATAGAACAATCAATGCTAAAAGTAAAAGAGATAAAGTAAAATGCACAATCATCAGAATGGAGCCTTATGACCTTTTTTTTCAATATAAAAGCCGCAATTGACAATTGCGGCTTTTATATTGAAAAATCAATCACAGCACATTTTTTGCTTTTGACTTCTCAATTTTTACTTTGAAACAGATTATCTCCTGCTATAGTTCGGTGCTTCTTTTGTTATTTCAATATCGTGTGCATGGCTTTCGCGCATACCGGCATTGGTAATCTGTACAAAAATTGCCTTTTGTAGTTCTGAGATATTTCTAGCACCGCAATATCCCATACCCGAACGTAAGCCTCCGATAAACTGCGCAATCACTTCATGCAAATATCCTTTGTAAGGAACACGACCTTCAATGCCTTCCGGTACTAATTTTTTCGCATCGGACTCTTCCTGAAAATAACGGTCTTTGCTACCATGAGCCATGGACATCGCGCCAATACTTCCCATACCTCGGTATTGTTTGAACTTACGACCTTCGTAGATGATTGTTTCGCCAGGACTTTCTTCCACTCCTGCAAAAATGCTTCCCATCATCACGACGGAAGCCCCTGCAGCTAAAGCTTTCACCATATCTCCCGTGTAACGAATACCACCATCACCAATTACCGGAATACCTGTTCCCGTTAGGGCATTAGCACACTCCATAATGGCTGTCAGTTGAGGAACACCTGCACCGGCAACAATACGCGTCGTACAGATGGAACCAGGTCCAATACCCACTTTTACGGCATCTGCTCCTGCATCAGCCAACGCTTTTGCACCAGCAGCAGTCGCAACATTTCCGGCTATAACCTGTAGTTTAGGAAAACTCTTTTTGAGGCTTTTAAGTGATTCGATAACGCCCTGGCTGTGACCATGCGCACTATCCAAACCAACCACATCCACGCCGACCTGCATCAAAGCGTCCGCTCTGTCCAGCATGTCAAACGTAATACCCAAAGCCGCTCCAACCAAAAGTCTTCCGTAAGAATCTTTAACGCCGCTTGGATAGTTTTTCAATTGAAGAATATCTCTGTAAGTAATCAGACCAACAAGCTTGCCTTGTTTGTCTACTACTGGCAGTTTTTCTATTTTATATTGATGTAAGACTTTTTCCGCCTTTTTCATGTCAACACCTTCCGTAGCCGTTATCAAGTTCTCAGAAGTCATCACTTCCGCAACTTTCTTGCTTTTTTTTGTTTCAAAACGGAGGTCACGGTTTGTGAGAATACCGACAAGTTTTTTATTGTTGTCCACTATCGGAATACCGCCAATCCTATTCTCCCCCATCAGGCGAAAAGCATCGCCAATCGTTGCACTCTCATGCAACGTAATGGGGTCCATAATAAGACCACTTTCACTTCTTTTTACTTTTCTGACCTGTTCTGCCTGTGCTTCAATCGTCATGTTTTTATGGAGAATACCCAAACCTCCTTCACGTGCCAAAGCGATAGCCAGACTAGCTTCTGTCACGGTGTCCATAGCGGAACTGAGAATAGGTAAGTTGAGTGAAATCTCTTTGGTGAGATTGGACTTGATTGTAACTTCTTTGGGGAGAACGTCGCTATAACCAGGCATTAATAACACATCGTCAAATGTTAGACCTGTACCAAATAAGCGATTTTCGTAAGATTTGTTGAGTTCTGAGACGGATTTTTTTGTTGCCATGTGCAAAGATATAGCAGCTCCACAATTCCATCCAAAAAAATTTGAAAGTTTTAGAATAGAATAGTTCTGATTTCCTGCTCACAGTAATTTGTAACGCTTACCGGGTAAGGATTCCACCATTCCTTGCAATTCCAGATTAAGCAATATAGAAGCCGTTTTTCCTTGACTCATTTCAGCCAAACCTGACAA
>JAATFC010000071.1 GCA_015655435.1 Chitinophagales bacterium
GTGAAATTCCATTGGAAGCCTAAACTGGGCGTGCATTCCGTCACGTGGGAGGAGGCTGTTAAAATCAACGGTGCGGATTCCGATTTCCACCGCAGGGACCTTTGGGACGCTATTGATTCTGGAAACTTCCCTGAATGGGAGTTCGGTTTGCAGATTATTCCCGAAGAAGATGAATTTAAGTATGAGTTTGACCTGCTGGACCCTACCAAACTTGTTCCCGAGGAACTTGTTCCGGTGAAGATTATCGGGAAAATGGTGCTGAACCGAAACCCCGACAATTTTTTTGCAGAAACCGAGCAGGTAGCATTCCATCCCGGTCACATAGTTCCGGGCATTGACTTTAGCAATGACCCGCTGTTGCAGGGGCGGTTATTTTCCTATACGGATACGCAGTTGTCGCGGTTGGGAAGCCCGAATTTCCATGAAATTCCTATCAACCGCCCGGTCAACCCTGTTCACAACAACCAAAGAGATGCTCACATGCGCATGACGGTCAACACGGGAAATACGGCCTATTTTCCTAATACACTTGGAGGCGGGTGTCCACATCTTGCAAAAATGGCAGAAGGTGGCTTTACCTCTTACGAGGAAAAGATCGATGCTCGCAAGGTCAGGGATAGGAGCAAAAGCTTCAGTGACCATTTTTCGCAGCCGGCCCTGTTTTACAGAAGCCTCAAGGATTGGGAAAAAACACATCTGACCAACGCATACATATTTGAACTGGGAAAGTGTACACACGATGCCATAAAAAGTAGGATGCTCTGGCTACTTAACCAAATCAACGGAGATTTGGCCAAAAATGTGGCCGATGGCCTTGGTTTGAATATTCCGGAAAATGTTGAAAAACCTGTGAACCAAAATATCGGAGCCGATGCCGACCCGAAAAAACATGAACCCGCAAAGGCAAATAACTACCTGGAAAGATCCGATGCCCTCAGTCAGGAGCATATCCATACCAATACCATCTCCACCCGGAAAATTGCAGTATTGGTGGCAGACGGATTCTCCATGAAACAGTTTAATGCAATGTGTTCTCTTTTGGAAAAACAAGAGGCTGTGGTTGCACTCATAGCTCCACATGGCGGCAGTGTCTTGTGCGATGAGGGGATGGAACATGCAGTAACCCATTCGTTGCTAACCACCGAAAGTGTTTTATTTGATGCACTTTACTTACCTGGGGGCAAAAAAAGCGTTGATGCGCTAAAAAAAGAGGGAAAGGTTATCAAGTTTATTAATGAGTCAGTGAAATATTGCAAGGCCGTTGCCTTCGATGGAGAAGCGGAAGAACTGATGAATGGTTCAGAAGCAAAAAATTTTAAAGACGACGATTCCATTTTTTTAAATGGTAAACCAGAGGATTTTGTCCAAGCAATTGCGCAGCACAGAAACTGGAAAAGGGAAGAAAAAGCACAATATATCCCAGCATAAAATTTTTTAATTGATTATTAATCATTAAATCACTAAACTATGAGTACAACTCAAAAAGTAGCCCCTAAAAAAGATGCGGCTAAAACCTTGGACGAACTATTTCAAGACTGCCTGAAAGATGCGCTATGGGCTGAAAATGCCATTACGGGGGCGTTGCCCAAGATGGCCAAGAACGCAACCTCAAAAAATCTGAAAACAGCTTTAGAGGAGCATTTGGAAGAAACCAAAAATCAAATTAAGACTTTGAAAAAAGTTTTTAAATCCATCGGCGTGGAAGCGGAGGAGGAAAAATGCGATGCCATGGCAGGAATTCTTAAAGAAGGCGATGGTATTTTAGAAGAGACAGCTCCCGGTGCCGTCAGGGACGCTGGCATCATTGCCGCCTGCCAGAAAGTAGAGCATTACGAAATCGCTTCATATGGTACAATGGTTTCTTTTGCACAATTATTGAAACATACCGAAGCCCAAAAACTGCTTACTGAAATACTCAATGAAGAAAAAAAGGCAGATAAAACGCTGTCCAGTCTAGCCACCACGGAAATAAATGATAAAGCTGATAGTTAGATCTGGTAAGCTTTTACAGTTATAGTAGCTGCAAAAAACATAAGTTATTGAATGAACAAGCATTAATGTGAAGTAAAAATGTTTACTGGGAAAACCATGGATTTTGAACCAAAATAATAACGATATATAATTAAGCGGTAAAATTAATTTCGTTATCAGCCATTCAAATCCATCGGTTTTTCCAATATGGAAAGCTTTTCTAACTCTATATCCGGCAATTTAGTGATGGCCTCCATTTGGTTTTTAGGTCTATGGCGCTTGTAGGTTTCGCTGACGTACCTGGTTGTTGTGTGTCCCATAAGTGCGGCAACCGTAGCCAGGTCAACGTTTTTATCCTGCAAAAGGATGGAAAAGCTGAGCCTGGCACTGTGCCAGGTGATGTATTTGTCTATTTTTGCACGCCTGACCCACTTGACAAGGGACTTGTTAGGGATCAGGTACAAAAGTTGGGGGCTAGGCAAAAATATTAGTTAATCGAAACAGAAAAAATGCTTTATCTCTAGCCAAGAGCCAAAGGCGACCTCCCAAGAGTGGTACCGGAAGGTTGCAAAAATATGGGTTTGTTGGGCCAATTTGTGGAAACCAACAACGACATTGTTTTCACTATGGAAAGTTCGGTTCGTACAGCACGATTGGCAGTATATAAATTGTTGAACCTCAACAAGCAAGTGCCGGACATCAATCCTTTGCAATACGACATCCGTCAATTGATAAAAGCTGCGTCTACCCTGAATGACGACGAACCTTTTGTAGGTGAAAATCTGTTGCGAAAAGTCTTGAAGGGCACTTATTTCGAACATGTTTTGCCAGAAGTACCTGAGAAAGAAGCGCTTGAATCTTTTTTACAGGAACAATTTGGAAAATTCAAAGATTGGGTGGACTCTATCAGAGAAAAACTTTAAATAGTTATAACATATTAAGTGTCGTTCTTTTGATATTAGAACCATTTTCGTGCTTTTCCTTGGTGGATGAGGTGGAGTAATTAGCATCCATTTAAAATCAAACCAA
>JAATFC010000385.1 GCA_015655435.1 Chitinophagales bacterium
ATGTCGAGGATGAGATCGTAGGTAAAACTGTTGTTTGCATCGTCAGTGGCGGCAACAACGATATTGACAGAATGCCCGAAATTAAAGAGCGTTCTTTGCAATACGAAGGACTGAAACATTATTTTCTGATTCGCTTCGCACAGCGTCCGGGTGCGCTGAAAGATTTTGTAAGTAATGTATTGGGACCTGACGACGATATTGCACGATTTGAATACATGAAAAAGACCAACAAAGAAGCTGGTCCGGCATTAATTGGTATAGAATTGAAACATCGCGAAGACTATAGCCCGCTCGTCGAAAACATGAAAAAATACAAGATAGACTATACGGAACTGAACAAAAACGATACATTGTTTAGTTACTTAGTATAACTAGTCGTTTCCGTTTGCTTTTAAATTTTAAAAAAACGATAATGATGTTCATTTCGAAAAAATACTTCGTAATTGTGTGGATGATTCTGCTTGCACCATTGTTCGGCTTTTCCCAGATTATTGGCAATCAGGAAGCTATTGTCATTAAGAAGAATTATCCGTTTCTTTCTTATGTTATTCAAAATAAGGAAGTAAAACAACTACTTAAAAACGACGCGATTTTACAACAGTGGAAACGTTCTTTTCGGCAACAAACGGAGGCACTGATAAAGGAAAAAGACAATCCCAATAACGTTTACGCCATTTTCGACCAACTGATGCTAAACGATAGTGCTATTGGTATACTGGGCGAGCGTCTGGATTTAATATTGAAAAACAATTCGTCCGTATCTAACTGGCTCATCGCTAATAAGCTTGCTTATATTGCTCCGATTTCCAAACAACAAAACCTGACTGTACAGTATGCTTGGAACAAGGATCTGGAAGGAATACGATATTCTATAAATGTGTATGGAAAAGGAGCGAAGCCTCATTATCCAAATATCGATTCGATGAGCGTAGAACATGCCAATACGCGAACTAAACTAGAATTGCAGCGTATCTTTTTTGATGTTGTCGAAAACACTTTGGACGATGATGCGCTTTTCTTTATGCCGAGTTTGAAAACAGCCACAGGTTTACTGGAAATAAACGGAAGGTACAATGCGACAGATTTTGAACCAATGGAATTTTCCGTCAATAAAAATGCGGTGGCAAAAGCAAAAAAGGTAAGCTGGTCAGCTTTTTCTTATTCTCATATATTGGTATTGGGCGCAGGTCCTGAAATCGCAGCCGATAGTATCAACCCGCTTAATATATTGAGGTGTAGGCTCGCTGCGGAACAGTATCTCAAAAAAGTAGCTCCGTTTATAATGGTTTCCGGTGGTCGGGTGCATCCTTACAAAACAGAGTACAGCGAGGCGATGGAAATGAAAAAATACATGGTAAACGAACTACATATTCCGGACGAAGCCATCATAATGGAACCGCATGCAAGGCATACAACCACCAATATCCGAAATGCAGTTCGGTTGCTTGTCAAATACGGTATTCCAACTGCTAAACCGGGTATTATAGTAACGACAAGAGACCAAAGCGGATGGCTGACAGACGACGGCTTTGTCAAGCGGTGCAGTAGCGAGATGGGTATCGTTCCTTTTAGTGGCATTAAAAGAATTTACTCTACTGCGGTGTCCTACATTCCCGAAATACAGTCGCTCTATATAGACAATAAAGAGCCGTTGGATCCATAGCTTAGGATTATTTTCGTTTACAATTGTATAAGTTTGTGGTTAGCTTTATTTACGTGGAAGAAATCAGCTAATTCAACTTTATTTCTAATGAAAAATAAAATCTTTGTTGTCATATTGGGCTTATTGTTGGGGAAATGTGGTTTTTCGCAAATAAAAGCCCAGACTTCCGAATATAGTTTTGGTATTGAAGGCGCTTTGCCTGTTGGTGATTTTAAACTGTCCAATAAGTTTGGATTAGGTGGCTCTATCAAGTATGCCTACAATTTCACCGAGAATGCTGCACTTTCCCTACAGGTTGGCTATCTGCATTTTACCCAAAAAGATTCGCTGGTCAATCCGAAGCCTTATATGGTTTCTCGCATGGTTCCGATATTGGTCGGTTTTCGATATACACTCAACAAGCCATTTTATATAGAACCTCAGTTTGGTGCTGTCAATACGGGATTTAAATATGATACTAGTGGAAGGATCAATCAGACCAATATTGGTTATGGGATGAATGTTGGCTATAGGTTTCCGTCCAATTGGGATTTGAGTGTGAGTTTCAAAGGAACGTCCAATACACAAGGTTCTTTACTCTGGGTAGGACTAAAATTGGCTTACACTCTAAACCTGAAAAATGACCCTTACGGTTACGAATAGAAATCTGAAAGTCGAGCGTTTGCACTTCATCTCGCTCTTTTGGCAAACTGGTGTTAGTAGTAGGTTTTATATTTTTTCAATGTAATCTTTAAATTCAAGCAAATCACTTTCAACTCCACAATAAATCCTTGACTTATATTCTTTATCAAGTTTAAGTTCTTGGATTTCGTACTTTCTTTTTTTGTCAGTAAATAGTATGTCAGCTATAACGAGTCCATTAGATATTCTCATTACATCAATGTGGTCACTTACTATCTCTTGTTTCTTTTTCACAGTAATGTAAGCAAAGATCGAAAATCTAATATTAAGTGTCGGTATGTTTTTAAAACCATTTGTTTTCATCTCGCTTAATAATTCTTTGAACAGCTTTTCATTAAATCTGTGTTTTTCTGTTAGTTGATATAATAGCTGGTCAATCCAATTCGGAAATGAAAATGAACCAATTTTGTCGGGTCTAATTCTCATTTCTCCTTTTGCAAGATATTCTTCAAGCCTTTCTACAAACTTTTGAACATTAATTGCTTTAATAGTTTCAAAAAGTGTATTCTCTAGTTTCTTTTCTATTTTGTTGTTGCTATTTTTTCTAATCTGATTAGTAAAATCCGTGGCTAAATTAACACCTTCGTCAAAAATTTTATTCTTCTTATTTAAACTTTCGTAAAAACTATCAATATTCTTTAATTCTCTTTTATTGAGATAAGTATTAATAGTTTTGTTATTCTTCCTAATTAACGATGATATTAGTTGAGAAGTAATAAAAGGCTCTTCTTTAAACAGAAAGCCATCTGAAAGAGAACGAAAATATTCATCGTGAATTTTTGCATTTTCAAATCGTTTTTTTACAGTTTCTAAAAAATGAGGTGTTGATAAAGGACAATAAATTTTATCGTTTTGGTGTTTGTCCTCAAGAAGTCTTTTTATATCTGACCATAGTTTGTTTGGGCATTCAATTAAATTACTTACTACATATTGGTCAAGATAAATGCACAACTTGTCATTGGAGTTGAGTTTTCTCATAAACTTACCACTAACAATTTTACTATTTCTTAATGTCTAGTCGAATCCTTTTTAGGCAATACAGCTTTTGGTTTATTGTTCGTGTTGTTATTGTCTTTTGGAACAGGGTTTCCGACGGGTGTTTTGTTTTCTTCCAGACCTTCCGTGTTGCTTTCTGGAGTGATTTCGTTGTTTTGTGGTGTTACAACGTTCGTAGAGTCTCCGCTTTCTTCATCGGAAGTCTGGTTGTCGTTAATCCAGTTGAAGATAACATCATTAGCACCTATTCCGTCCGGTTTTACGAAAGTTGCTCTGGTATCGATACCCAAACGTTTATCGTTTTGTACACGGCTGTAAAATTTACCCCAAATCGGCAATGCCAAAGACGAACCGCCTCCATCGGATGTATTGTCAAAACGGATGAAACGGTCATCGCAACCTACCCAAGCTCCGCACAATAGCTGCGGCGTGTAACCGATAAACCATGCGTCACTATTATCGTTGGTCGTTCCGGTTTTACCTGCGATTTCACCGTCCACGTCATAGGACCAGAGACGGCGACCTGTACCATATTGGACAACGCCCTGCATCATTCTCTGCATGGAATACGCTGTCAAATCGCTGATAACCTGACGGCGTTTAGGTGTATTGTTAAGTAAGGTATTGCCGTTTCTATCCACGATTCGTGTGATGTACAAGGGTTGTACATTGAATCCATGACCTGGAAATACACTATAGGCGGTAAGCATTTCGTATAAAGAAATTTCGCAACTACCCAAAGAGATGGATGGTACGGCAGGTACATTGCTGGTGATGCCACACAGATGTAAAAAATCAACAAATTTCTGCGCTCCAGCGCTTCCATCGCCCATTTGCTTCATGATATAAGCAGTCGCACAGTTTTTGGAACGCGCCAATGCTTCGGACATGGGCATGGTTTCGCCTGAACAAGATTTTGTAGTATTGGGAACTGCTCCAAATCCAGGAAACTGTTGCTGTACGTCTTCAACAGGAGAGTTGGGCGTAAAGCCGCCATTCTCTATAGCCATACCGTATAGAAGCGGCTTGATTGTAGAGCCTACCTGCCTTTTGGTATTGATATTGACGTGGTCGTATTTGAATGTTTTGAAGTCGATGCCTCCGACCCAAGCCTTGACTTCGCCGCTTATTGGATCCATCGCCATAAAACCTGCCTGCAACATCTGACGGCAGTACTTGATGGAGTCCAAAGGCGTCATTACCGTATCTACATTACGTTTTTTGTTCCATGCAAAAACGGTCATTTGTGTTTTGGTGCGGAAGGATTGTTTGATTTCATCGTCGCTTGCACCCATGTCAGCCATGTGTCGCCACCTATCCGAATTTTTCATGGCAGCTTCCAATACGTTGTTAAATCCATTCCAGACAGTTCCTTTTCTGACATTGTCCTGCGCGTTGAGGACTTTTTGCATGTAGCTCAACTGTTGATTGACGGCATCTTCGGCATACAACTGCATTCGCGGATTAATCGTCGTATAGATTTTCAGACCGTCTTTGTATAGATTGTAGTTAGAGCCGTCCGCTTTTTTGTGCTCTTTGCACCAGCGTTTCAGGTCTTCGCCCAATACCATTCTGAAATAAGGAGCCAAACCAGTCGTTTCGTCCTGTTTGGAATAGTTCAATACGATATTGGTCGCTTTTATTTGTTCCGCTTCCGCCGAATTGATGAAGTTGCTCCTGACCATCTGGTTGATGACCGTATTACGACGGTTCAGCGCACGTTGCGGATATAATCGTGGGTTGTACGCAGTGGAAGCCTTGAGCATTCCAATTAAAACTGCCGCTTCCGAAATGGACAGACGGTCTGGGTCTTTTTGGAAAAATGTCCTCGCTGCATTGCGAATACCGTAAACGTTATCACCAAATTCGACCGTATTCAGATATAAAGTAACAATTTCTTCTTTGGTAAAATTTCTTTCCAGACGAACCGCAATAATGGATTCCTTCACTTTTTGGAGTAGACGTAGGAAAACGTTTTTTGTTCCCCAGTTTTCCGTAAAAAGGTTTTTGGCAGTCTGCATGGTAATCGTACTCGCACCACCTTCACCACCTAAGGATGAAACGGCACGCAGCAACGACTTGGCATCGACTCCGCTGTGTTTGTAAAAACGCTCGTCTTCCGTTGCGACCAATGCCTGTATCACATAAGGGCTGATATCTTTGTAGTTGACATTGATACGGTCTTCCAGATAATATTTTCCCATGATGGAACCGTCGTCTGCAAACACTTGGCTCGCCTGTGATGCAGAAGGGTTTTCCAGTTCTTCGATGGACGGCATATTTCCCAATGCGCCCACGCTCGCCAATATGATGATTAAGGCAACTATTCCTATTCCTAAAAAGAAAACCGACCACAATATCCTAACGGACTTTTTTACGGCAGATTTCTTTGTTTTTTGATTCATATTTATACTGTTCGTTCTAAGGTGTAAAGCTATTGTTTTAAGTCTAAATTCAAAAGTAAAAAACGAATGCGTCCTAGCCAATACGATTTCTGTCTTACCTAGAATTTTCCTGGTAATGCTTCGTGGAGTTTGGCTTTATAATCGTCCAGGTTTTTGTATTGCAATAGGATTTCCAGGTTTCGATTGCTTATCATCGTAAAACTGAATTTGTCTTTTGCCAGCCAAGGCAATATGCGTGTCGGAGTAATCGGTGCGACTTTGTCAATATAGATATAGGCATCGCCGGCATCTTTGAATGGCCCAATGAGTGCCATCTGGTAGCGGTCGTCCAATACAAGTGAACGAATACCAAGATTTTGGCTGTTGAAGTTTTGCCTGTTGAATCGGTTAAATGCGTTGCCCGTTTCCGTTGCGAATACCTTCGCAACCTTGTCCAATAAGACCACGACATAATGCGCTGAATCCATCGAAATGATATAAGGCGGAATGCCGTTTTTGGATGTTGTGTCGATAGGTGCGGCTTTTATCTTTGGGATATTGAGTGCCGTGCTCTGCTTGAGTGCGAGTGCTGAATCTTTTTTCGCAGGGACGAGCGTATCTTTTTTCGTTAATGTCAATTGATATTGCTCATTGATACCTTTTCGTATGAAAACCTCATCAGTGTCTTCCAATTTGGTAATCTTTAACTTAGTGAGGTAATCTTCTATTTGTGCCCTTCGGGAAATCACGTCAATCATCGTTTCCGCTTGTGGTCGGATGGGCGATTGAGGGAACATCTGTTGTAGTGTTTTCAGTTTGGAAATAGCAATACTGTCCTGCCTTTCCGAAACGTGATAGATGGATTCTATATACAGTAATTGTGGAGTCCAATATTGGCTACCGTAAATACTATCGGCTTTAAATTTATCCGCTTTTGCTTGTGCAAATTCACCGGAAATCAATTCATTGTATATTTTAGCGTACGTTTTTCCGGCCGCCGTATTTTCGCTGGACACGGAATCTTTCGTATTGGATTTTGTATTGGGCAGTTTTAAATACGAACTATTGGGAAACTGTTTTTTCAGTTCGTTTCTCAAGGATGTAGCTGCTTGCTTGTCTCCGTTCAGGTAATAGCTGGAGGAAAGATGGAACAGCAGATCTTCCTGATTTTTCGTATAAGTTGGATCTATACTTGCTGCTTTTTTGAAAAAATAAATCGCAGCAGGGAAATTGTCCATTTTGTTTTCCATTATTTTTCCTGCTTCCAGATAATTGTCCGCGATTTTTCGGGAGGCTTCTTGTTGCTTTTCAGGTGTATTGGGCAACTGTTCCTGCAAATATTTCAAATCAATTCGGCTACTGTCTACTCTGGCAGCTCCATTTGTATTGGCAATTCCTTGATTCGCATTTGACACTGCCATTGTCGCCTGTATGGCACTCTGCCTAATCCAATTGTCCACGTTGGGACGTATGCCAAATTTCGCTACGAAGTTTTGGTAGCCTTGCGCTTTTACGTCGTTGTTGTTGAAATACCATTGACCGCTCTTGTTGCTGACACCGGAAAACAAATCCGTTGTTGCGCTGCTGCCTGTATTATTGAAAAAAGCGGGGTTTGGCGTATTGTCCTGGTCTTTCAATCCCAATGCTTTCCGGATTTTTTTCAGCTTATCTTTGAGTATTCTTTCTTGTTCTTTTTCGGGAAGTGCCGCAAGGCTCAGCAAACTGTCCTGTACGTAAATCAAACGAAGTGCATGTCCCAATTCGGCAGTTGCCCGCTTACGGTCTTGTAGGTTTCGCATTTCTTCGTTCATCCCAAACATCCCTTTGATGCTGTCATAGTAGCTTACCAAAGTATTGAATTCGAATCGGTTCTCGCCAATATCTCCCAATTTCTGAAAACTGCGATTCCGCCATTCGCTATTGTTTGCTTCCGGTGTTTTGGTTGACTCCGTATAGTATTTTACGGCATTTGCCGAATCGTTGAGCGACAGGTATTTTTGCCCCATCAAATAATATATAAGGTCTTTGTATTCCTTGTATTTTCCTTTTTTGGACAAAGTCAACAGACGGTCTAGCTGGTTTTGTTGATGGTTTTGGTTCGAATCCAAGTTGGACAACTGCAGCAAAGCGTAGATTTCCATTAACATATTGGGTGAATGCGATGCGGCATATTCAAAATCCTTTACCGCTTCTTCCGTATGGTTGCTTAGATTCCACAATTGAGCTGCTAAATACCGTCGTCTGGATTTGTCCAAAAAATTAGCCGCAACTTCATGCGAAGCGTCCATATAAAATGCTGCACTGTCATATTGTTTTAGAAAATAAAACGCCCGTGCGTTGCAATCATTTAACTGAGGCAAAAGGTCTTTTGGTAAATGAGGGTCTTGGTACAAAAGTTCCAATATTCCTTTTCCCGTTGTGATATCGCCGCCCATAATCAAGGAGCGCGCTAGCCAAACCAAGCCTTCGTTTCTTCTTGGATTGTGCTTGAGGAAGCCTTTGGGTTTGGGCGAAACGATTGTCAGTTCCTGCTCTTTGTTGCTGATATTGCTGCCAATAGGAATGTCATAACCTCCGTCTTTCGGCGCAAACGCATAATTCAGATATTGAAAATGAATAGCCGCAGAATCCCACATTGACTTGTAATAGAATGATTTACCTAGAATAAGATAAATCTCGTCATTCCATTCATTACGAATATCGTGCAATACCAGCGCACCATTTGCCTTTTCTATCGCCGTGTCGAGGTATTGGTTCTGTGCCATCATCCTCAAGTCATAATTGTCGTAAGTCAACAACTTCGTGTAATCGTCTTGGCCCGATGCCTGAGCCATTTCCAGCGATTCCCGCAGCTTGTTATTGGCGTTGAAAAGGTAGTTGTAGTGCGTGTAAGTTCCCTGCATGAACTTCTTCAGACCGTGCAGTTCTCCCTTTTCGGATTCAATAGCGAGATTGCTGGATTTCTCGACAGGAAGAATTTTGGTTTCGTATTTTTTGGGTTTGTCTTTTTCGTCAATACGGATATAGGAATTGGGTTGAGCAAACGTATTGTTGACCATTCCCAATATGCAAACCAATATAGAAAGGCGGAAATATCTCTTTTTAGTAAAAAACATGCCCATTTGAAACGTTGTACACCCTCAAAAATTTTGTTTTGAATACGCTAATTTACATATTGGGAAAATAAAATGCAGGAGATTTCTCCCTAACGGTCGAAATGACGTATCATTTATTAAAAGTTCCCCGCATAGTCCTGCAAGCAGAGACGATGTGGGGATATAAACATTCTTAAAATTAAACGTCATTTCGAGTGAGGTACGAGCGAGAAATTTCCTCTAAATATTAAAGATTGTAAATAATTAATATTATAAATAAATTATTGATTATAAATATTATAAAGCAATTATTTAAATTAAATATTTATGTTGTAAGTGTTCTTAATTTCTGCCATGACAAATGTGCTGTGCGTACTTCCAATACTTCCAACCGCGCCCAACTTGTTGAACACAAAATCCTGGTAATGTTTCATGTCTTTGGCGTAGACTTTTAAGATAAAGTCATAATCGCCCGACACGTTGAAACATTCCACGACCTCATCTATATGCATGATGTCTTCCACGAACTTGTAACCAATCGTTTTGTCATGCTGTTTGAGGCGGATATTGCAGAATACGATAAAGCCCTTATTGAACTTTTCGGCGTTCAGAATAGCGATGTATTTCTTTATATAACCATTTTCTTCCAGCTTTTTGACACGTTCAAATACGGGA
>JAATFC010000329.1 GCA_015655435.1 Chitinophagales bacterium
ACGTGATATAAAGGTCGCCGGCAGGTCCACCTTCCGCACCTTGTCCGCCATGTCCATTGAGCTTGATCTGTTGACCATTATAGACGCCCGCCGGAATTGTAATACGAATCTTTTTGCCGTTAAGCGTGATTTCCTGTTTGTGTGTGACGGCAGCTTCTTTCAAACTTAGTTGTAACTCCGCCTGCAAATCCTGTCCACGAAACGCAGTCCTCCGCCTTCCTTCTCCGGAAAAACCGGAAACACCGCCTCCGCCTCCAAACATTGACTGGAAGAAATCGGAAAAATCGGCACCTTCTCCACCCGAATACGACCAACTACCGCCATCATCTCCATAAGATTGGAATGGATTGCCGCTCGATTGGCTTCTTCTTGCATTCTGCGCCTGTTCGTACTGCTCCGCATGTTCCCAATTCTCACCGTATTTGTCGTACTTCTTACGTTTCTCCGGATCACTGAGCACTTCGTTAGCCTCGTTGATCTGTTGGAATATTTTTTTAGCGTTTGTGTCATTAGGGTTTAAGTCCGGATGATGTTTTCTGGCAAGTTTGCGGTATGCTTTCTTTATGTCATCCGTACTTGCGTTTTTGTCAACTTCTAGAACCTTATAATAATCAATATATGCCATTAAGATTTGAATTTTACATTGCCAAATACAACTGTTTCTTATTGGTAAATTTACTTGTAATCTTTGAAAAAAGAAATTTATAAAAAGAAAAACTAATGCTTGTGACATGAGTTTTAGTATCTTATTTCGGACGGCGAAAATATAGTTTCAACCGATCGTTAATATAATATTTTAAAGACTCCGCATCCGTATTATCCCTAAGCCATTCGGCACTTGGACGATAGTTGTGCATGAACTCCTGAAGTTTTGTACCTGTCAATCCGCTATATTGATGCACTAGAATCTTATTGAAACGAAAATCAATATAACGTTGTATTTCGTCATCTTTAAATATTTCGTAGGCTTTTTTCTTCTGCTTGTTTTTTTTGCTGAAAATGGCATCCAATCCAATGCCTAGACCTGCACCTGAATTGGATTTGGAAAACGTAGGAGTTTTAAAACCCACGTCTTCAATAAAATTTTTCATACGAGCCGCGCTGTCTGTTTGGTAATCTTTGTATGTATAAGTGGAAACAAATACACCAGGTAGGTTTTCGTGTACCATCGGCTTGAGCCATACCTCGAGGGTGTCCATTTGGAATTTAGAATTGGAAACCACATACAGTCCATCATGATAACTTGGTGCATAAAAACGAATCGTATCTCCCTGTTTTGCCATTATCTGAAACATCCCGCTTTCTCCTGTCGATGAGTTTCTCTTTGCAGATGTATTGTGTATAACTACGCTGGCAATCGGAGTAAAAATCAGACTGTCTTTCACAATACCATATAGTTTCTGTTCGGTTTGCTGCGCCTCAACCAAAACATTTAAACCAAAAACGCAAAAAAGGAAAAGGGCAAAGTATCTAAGCATACATATATCAAATTGATTCCAAAAATAAGGGCTAATCCAATAGGAATAAAAAAAAGCCTCTCCATTTTTGGAGAGGCCTTTATATTTTATCTAAACAATAACTTATTTAGATTTTTGCAAGTTTGGATGTGGAGCTGGTACTGTGTTAGGACCATCTTCAGTTGTACCTTGAAGATCTACAGTGTTAGCATCTCCATCTTGACCGTAGTAGAACAACAAACGGCTTTCAGAGATACCCTGCTTTTCTACCAAGTATTTGATAACGCCGTTAACGCGATCCCAACTTAACTGTTGAGCTTTTTTGTTAGAAGCACCGTAACCAATTACTTTAGCTTTACAGCTTGGGTTTGCATTCAACTGAGCAGCTACGCTAGCCAAAGAAGCTTGAGCGGCTTTGCTTAATTTAACGCTACCTTTTTCAAACTGTACGCTTGGAAGACTTGTGATAGCGCAAGTATTTTCAGGAGCGACCTTCAAATTTGCGATTTTATCACGAAGTTCTTTACAGCATGCTGGTTCTGGTTCAGTACCAACACCATCAGCATCAACTGGGAACCAGCTTGGAGGAGTGATTTTTTGTTTGTCTCTGTAATCAGGAACACCATCACCATCTGTATCCAAAGCACGTCCATGAGAATCAACTGGAGCACCTGCTGGAGTGTTTGGTTCTTGATCCAATGCATCAGTTACACCATCACCATCCGCATCAGGAAGAGAAATCTTCATGTGCTTAGGAACATTCAACTCATTGTAGATGTAATTGTTTGGATTAACCCACCACAATGGTTCGATTCTTTTAGAGGAAGAACCCAAGTTGAAGTTAAAACGAACTTGAGTATTGCTCAACAATGTGTTTTTTTGAGATGCTTGAACAACTACTCCAGAAATATCACCATTATCAAACACGTAAGTGAATTTTTGTTCAATGCCGATATTGAAACGTGGACTTACTTTGAACGCAATACCACCACCGAAATCAGCCCCATGTCTTTTAATAGAAGGACCACTACCAATTACATTATCATGACTAGAATTTCTGTTAGTCAAAGAAGTTTCGTATTGACCATCAGATGCAGATTTATTGGATAAGAAGCTATTCTTTTGACCAGATTTCAATTCATCTTTAACCGTGCTCTTGTCTATTGGTGTATTGTCCGCATCACCTGCCCAAGAATACAAACCACCTGTTCCGTTGTACAAGTTGATATTGCTAGAACCCCATAAGAAGCTATAACCAGCTAACAAATAAACATCCATTTTAGGGTTGCCTCTGTAAGAACTAATAGAGTTCAAACTTATGATCGCATCGATTGAAGCTTGTTGGTAAACAGCTTTAAAGTTTGCTACATAAGATTTACCTGTATAAGACTGTCGCAAAGCAGAAGGTAAATAGGTTGCAGATCTTGCACGGAAATCCAAACCTTTGTAAATACTATAGCCATACTGAGCTCTCAACGAGAATACGTGACTAATCGCTTTTCTCAAGGAAGCAGAAGCGCCATAACCAATTTGCGGATCAATCGGCGTGAAAGCCAATGTAGGTCCAACACCGATACCAAATTCCCACATGTTGCGTGGTTTAGCTGGATACGGATCTTGATTCGCAACCCATGCATTGTGTTGCGCTAACTTAGAAGAAGAAACTTTCGATGAATCCCACAACCAATCATCACTTGTGGATGGGTTTGTGCTTTGGGCCATCGCTGTAGTAGTAGCCAAGCCTCCTAAAAGACCTAACATAATACCATACTTTTTACGTGCCATAAGGTTAATTTAAATGAATTATATAATTTTTGCAAACGATTAATTACGACGCAAAGGTATTGATTACAACGAATCCAACAAATTTTTAAGACAAATGTTTAATTTTTTGCTATCAAAAACCTACCGAACATTAACAATTACTATACCAATTTGTGAAAAAATACCGAAATAATTGGTTTTTATAAGGTTACTTTCGGTTCTCCAACCATTTTGGCTGGAATGACCCACTCGTCAAACTGTTCAGCAGTTAAATAACCCAACTCAATAGCGGTTGTTTTCAACGTACTGTTGTTTTTGTGTGCTGTTTGTGCAATCTTGGCAGCTTTTTCATATCCAATATGCGTATTCAATGCCGTAACTAGCATCAAACTGTTTTCCACGTGTTTTTGAATATTGGCTTCTATCGGTTCAATGCCAATCGCACAATGGTCATTGAAACTTACGCAAACATCACCGATCAATCTCGCACTATGCAAAAAGTTGTAAATCATGACAGGCTTGAATACATTCAACTCAAAATGTCCAGTCGCTCCACCAATATTGATAGCTACGTCATTACCTAAAACTTGCGCTGCAACCATTGTCATAGCTTCGCATTGTGTCGGATTGACTTTTCCTGGCATGATGGAAGAACCTGGTTCGTTCTCAGGAATGAAAATTTCGCCAATGCCTGCGCGTGGACCGCTTGCCAGCAAACGAATATCGTTCGCGATTTTCATCATCGCACAAGCTACTGTTTTCAATGCTCCGTGCGCTTCGACGATTGCATCATGAGCTGCCAATGATTCAAATTTATTAGGTGCCGTTACGAACGGAAGTCCTGTCAATTCTGCTATTTTCCTTGCTACTGTTACATCGTAGCCTTTCGGAGTATTGATTCCAGTACCAACAGCCGTACCACCCAATGCTAGTTCGGACAGATGGTCAAAACTGTTTTTAATGGCTTTCAGTCCGTGGTTTAATTGCGAAGCATAACCACTTAATTCTTGTCCCAAAGTCAATGGCGTTGCGTCCATTAGGTGTGTACGACCTATTTTTACAACATTGATGTATTGTTCCGCTTTTGCTTTTAAAGTATCGCGTAAT
>JAATFC010000008.1 GCA_015655435.1 Chitinophagales bacterium
AACGACCAAATTATAATAAGGCCGAAGAATGGCTGGTTGTTGTTACAGGTAAAAATGGTGGAGTCAACAAGACAAATGGAGGTACAAGTGATGCGGAAACTATAGTTCCTGTACTATACTATAATGAAAATTTTACAAAACAAGAGTTTACGAAACAAGGGAGTTACTCTACCGTAAAATTACAAGGTACTTTTACATCGAATTTTACAAATGCTACTGTGGATGATAATCCTGCATTTAATCCGGGAACTGGTGCTTATACGATTCAATTAAAGGTTAACGGACAAGTTAGCAATGTATATCCTCATTTCTTTTCAAAAGTTCAAAATTGGACGGCTTCTAATCCTGCTGGAGGATGGACTTTTTTTACAGCTTCTGGTGATGGGCAATGGAAATTTGCCTTAAAGGGTGTAAGTTCTGGCAGTCGTTGGCAGGCAACTACTCCTAAGGTTTTCGATGGGAATTGGCATACACTGACTGTCGTAATATATGATAGTATAGCAGCTGGTATATCTAAAAGATGGATTAAACGGTTCACAGACGGCGTGCGTGTGGATGAAAGTAGTACAAGCCGTGATATTAGTGCATTTGGCAATATCTCTAATTCTTTTCCATTAACCTTAGGCTTTGGTGGAGATGATAATTATTATGGAGGTCAAGGATTTGATAATCCATTGGCACTGAATGTTGCTGATGTAACTTTGATGAAGCGATCTTTAACGGATGCGGAGGTTTTGGCTAATGTATGCTCTTCTAGTCTTGCAACGGATCCAAGTACAGTTTCGTATTGGCCTTGTAATGATGCTATTGGAGGTATTTTGCATAATACAGCTGCTAGTAATGCTGATTTTACTTTGAATGGTAATTTTCAATGGGCATTGTCTACCTCGTATCCGTGTTCTTTTTCGCCTGATCCTCCTGCTGGAAAAACTACTTTATTTTTAAAAAATGTGGACATTTCAGCTCAGATGTTTTATTGGTTAGGATTAACAATACCGACAACATGGACTACTGAAGGTAGTATTTGGTTAGATACTTATGAAAATGAGTTTTATAAGCATTGATCTTAATTGTACGAATTAAATCTTTATTAAGAAGGGCAATATAACATGTTATATTGCCCTTCTTAATTTTTGCTATCCTGATAAACTGGCCGTTAGCTTTATTAGATATCCTTTTCTATAAAAAATGTCAAATCGATTTTAGGTTATATATCTCAATATTTTATTTGAATTGTATAATTTTATCCAGTGAAAGGAAAAGAAAATCTGCAGGAATTCTATCAACGCATATCTTATGAAACGAATGAAGTCATTATGCAGGAAAAACCGCATGTCAATGTATTTGGACGAAATTCTTGCAAAGGGATTGCGCCATATTCCCGTCGGGATTATTACAAAGTGACGTTGATAAGAGGAACTGGTCTGCTGGAATATGCCGACAAGACATTTCAGATAGACAAGCCAGCAGTGTTGTTCTCCACGCCGAAAGTTCCCTATCGTTGGAATCCAGGGGAAGGAGAGCAGTTGGGATGGTTTTGCATTTTCAATGAGGCTTTTGCCAAGCAACAGGACGAGTTATTGAGCAGGTTGCCCATTTTTCAGGTAGGAACGGACAAGCTTTTCTATCCAGACGAAAAAACGGAGGACGAAATCGCGCGCTTTTTTGAACAAATGATGTTGGAAAATGTAGAAAGCTATCAATATAAACAAGATATACTTCGCAATTATTTACATCTGATTGTACATAAAGTACTGAAAATGACGCCGGCAATATCTGATGGGTTCCAAAACAACGCTTCAGAAAGGATTACTTCTTTGTTTCTTGAGTTGTTGGAGCGTCAGTTTCCCATAGATTCGTTGCACAATCAGCTCCGGCTGAAATCAGCTAAAGATTTCGCCGACCAACTTTCCGTACATACCAATCATCTGAACCGTTCTGTCAAAGACGCTACAGGAGAGACTACCACTACGCATATTGCCAAAAGAATCGTCGCGGAGGCCAACGACATGCTGCGACACAGCGATTGGTCGGTGTCCGAGATAGCCTATTGTTTGGGATTTGAATATCCTGCCTATTTCAATAATTTTTACAAAAAAAATGTTGGCATCACTCCTGGTGATGTAAGAAGTTCAAAAGCTGTTTTGTAATTAACTTTTTCTTATTGTTTGAAATTTGTAATTATTGGTTTGAATAATATAGTTGAGTGATCTTTTTCAGGTCTACTTTTGTTATCTAGTTATTATTTATTCAATAAAAATATCAAACAATGGTACAGACAAAAGGTTATGCGGCTCAGACACCAACGAGCGATTTAGGACTATGGGAATTTGAAAGACGTGAAGTCGGTCCGAAAGATGTGCAGTTTGACATTCAATATTGTGGTGTTTGCCATAGTGATTTGCATCAAATAAAAAACGATTGGTTTGAAGGTATTTTTCCAATGGTTCCGGGTCACGAAATCGTCGGGAAAGTAGTAAAAGTCGGTAGTGACGTAACCAAATTTAAGGTTGGCGATCTTGCGGCAACAGGTTGTATGGTAGATTCATGCCGAGAATGCGACAATTGTAAAGACGGCTTGGAGCAATATTGTGAAAACGGTAATGTCCAGACCTACAATAGCAAAAATCATTATACCGACAATATGCCGACTTATGGCGGATATTCCAATACAATCGTAGTTAATGAAGATTTTGTACTTCATCTGGATGAGAAAGCTGATTTGCCAGCAACAGCGCCTTTGCTTTGTGCTGGTATTACCACTTATTCTCCTTTAAAACATTGGAAGGTAAGAAAGGGGCATAAACTAGCAGTTCTCGGTCTGGGCGGATTGGGACACATGGGCGTAAAATTTGGTGTTGCATTTGGTGCAGAAGTGACCGTATTGAGTACGTCAGCAGATAAAGAAGAAGCTGCAAAAAAATTAGGTGCTCATCATTTTGTCGTTACAAAAGATGCAGAACAAGTCGCTTCCGTAAAAAATTCATTCGACTTTATATTGGATACCGTTAGCGCGCCACATGATATGAACCTTTATCTTTCTTTATTGAGAACAAATGGTGTTCATATATGCGTGGGCGTTCCTCCACTACCACACGAAATCCATCCATTTTCCTTGCTTGGAGGGAGAAAAAGTGTTGCGGGTTCTGGCATTGGCGGTATCAAAGAAACGCAAGAAATGCTTGATTTCTGCTCCGCTAATAACATTGTTTCAGATATTGAACTTATCAATATAAAAGACATCCACGCAGCATACAAAAGAATGGAAAAAGGCGACGTACGCTATCGCTTTGTAATAGACATGGCGACTTTATAATAAATCTTACGTATAACAATTATGAAATACAGAAAATTAGGTAAAACAAACGAAGATGTTTCTGCTATCGGCTTAGGCTGTATGGGCATGAGTTTCGCATACGGACCTTCGGACGAAAGCCAAAGTATAGCGACGTTGCACAAGGCATTGGATTTGGGATTGAACTTTTGGGATACTGCTGATATGTACGGCAACGGTGCGAATGAAGAATTGATATCAAAAGTATTGGTACCTAACCGCGACAAGGTTTTCATCGCGACCAAGTTCGGTTTTCGTTTCAAGGAAGGTGTGGTTGGTCCGAGCAACTCAGCCGGAACGTATTTTGACGGTTCGCCCAAATGGATAAAGCAGGCGGTGGATTTGAGTTTGCAACGGTTGAAAATCGATACCATTGACTTGTACTATGCGCACCGTATTGGCCCAAATGTGCCTGTTGAAGAGACCGTTGGGGCGATGGCAGATTTGGTAAAAGCAGGCAAAGTCCGCTATCTTGGTTTGTCCGAAGCATCTCCTGCTTCCATCCGAAAAGCTTATGAAATCCATCCCATTGCAGCTTTGCAAAACGAATATTCCCTATTGACGCGTGACGTGGAGAAAGAGGTATTGGCGACAACTAGGGAATTGGGTATTAGTTTAGTAGCCTATTCTCCGCTTTCCAGAGGGTTGGTAACCAATACGTTGGATGTAAATAAGTTGGCAGACGATGATTTCAGGAAAATGTTGCCCCGTTATAGTGGTGACAACCTAAAAAACAACAACGGATTGGCAAATGATTTTGCTGCTTTCGCAAAAGAAAAAGATATCACTCCGGCGCAATTGGCTCTAGCTTGGTTGTTGCACCAAGGCGATGACATCATTCCGATTCCGGGAACACGCAGCGAAAAGCGTCTGCAAGAAAATATTGGTTCCGTGGAAGTAAATCTATCCGAACAGGATATCGCTGATATTGAATCTATATTGGCAAAATATCCAAACGTTGGAGAACGCTATCCGGAAGGTGCTATGAAAATGGTCAACAATTAGTTTGACGTGCATTCGGTACAATGTTTCTTGGAATGTCTAGACCTCATCCCAGCCCTTCTCCTAAAAGAGAAGGGTAACAAGTCCTCTCCCAAAGGAGAGGATTTAGGTGAGGTTCACAAATATGATGTTACCTCGCGCTCAGGTGAGCCCATACATTTTAATTTGCCCTAAACAATAACTAATTCTTTTTAGTCTCTATCAATATGAAACGATTTGAAAACAAAACAATACTTATCACAGGCGGAAGTAGCGGTATTGGACTTGCCGGAGCCAAAAGGCTTTCGGATGAAGGAGCGCGTGTAATTATTACCGGAAAAACACCCAAACACTTGGACAATGCGCGAGCCGTATTGGGAGAAAAGGCCATCATCATCTCGCATGATGCCGAAGACGAAAAATCCACGCAGGATTTTTATGATGAGATTGCTCGTATTGGACATTTGGATGGACTTTGGCTCAATGCCGCTTATGCAGCGGGCGCAAATATAGAGTCGATGGATAGAACGACAATTACCAAGATGTTTGACGTGAATGTCGTCACGCACATGCTGCAAATGGGAAGGTTTTCTCCTATATTGAAAGATGGCGGCTCGGTCGTGGTTACCTCGTCAACCGCTGTTTACGAAGGTCTTGCAGGTGTGTCGTTGTATAGTGCGACCAAAGCTGCAATCCTGTCTGCAGCTAGAAGTTGGGCATCGGAACTCGCACCGAGAAAAATCAGGGTCAACTCGCTCGTGCCCGGACCGATTAAGAGTAATCTTAGGTCAGGATTACCTTTGGAAATGAAAAATGAACTGGAAAATCATTTGGCGGAAACGCTTTTGCTAAAGCGTATTGGCGAACCGGAAGAAGCGGCTGCTGTGGCTGCATTTCTTTTATCTGATGACGCGAGTTTCGTAACGGGTAGTTCTTACCTTGTGGATGGCGGTTATTTGTTGATGTAAAGTGTTTTTTCGAAAGCATTGTCTGTCGTAATCTATATATTCCACCTTTTTTAGGTATATGAAATTTAAAGCCCCAGGCCAGTAGTTGAACTTTTAGGGGGATTGGAAATGATATCTTTTGTTATATTGTATTATTATTTGATAGTTATAAATTTTCTTTTTGCAATCCCTGTAATATTCATTCTATATCTAACCATATCCACACTTGAATTGAACTTTAGAGCAATTTCTTCATAAGTAAAATTTCTTTTGTCTGCCCAAAATAAACAGGCTTTAGATAATTGTAAAGTTGAGCCTAAACATTTAGCTTCTTCTTCTTGAACTTCGTCAAACTCGTGCATTCCAAATGGAATAGGAAAATCGTATTTATCACAATCTCTTTTGTGTTCGCAAACAATGTGAGCAATCTCGTGCATCACATCGCTTTGTTGTCTTTGCTCAGAGTGAAACGGATTATAAATGATAATTCTATTTTCTTTTTTTGTAACCATTGTCAACGCACTCCATTCATCAGATTTTAAAGTTTGAATTTCTGTTTCTGAAGACACAAAGTCCGTAGCTTGAAAAATTGGAATTTTTAAAAACTCTGCAAGTTTGAAAGCACAAAGAGGTTCCCAAGCCTTAATACTTAAATATTCTCGGTAGCTGACTGATAGTTTTTCAGCGTTAGCTTTAAAGCCTCGTTTTAATAATTGGGATTTGGGCAAGGCAAAGTTATTTTGTATTATAAGCTAAGTCAATCATTTTAGTAAGCATATTGACGGTGTCCTTGCTTAATGTTTTGTCTGCCCTCAAATGTGCAACGACTTTGTCTCTTGTTGTTGCATCAGATTTATCTTCTGCATCATCTATAATGAAAGTATCTGTTGGTACATTTAGCCATTTGCAAAGCCTTACAAAAGTGTCTATGTCGGGAATTTTGCCTTGTTCAATTCTTGAAAGAGTGGCGAAACTTACATTTCCAATTTCATCAGCGACCGCTCGTAGT